>JBJYXS010000110.1:0-2292 GCA_046260075.1 Anaerolineales bacterium
CCGCGGCGGCCGCCGCCCAGAAGAGGAACGGCGCGCCGGGGGCGATGGCGGCCAGCGAATTGCCCAGCGCCGGAGAGACGAGCCCGCCGACGAAGAAGAAGGTCATCAGGAAACCGGTCGCCGTCCCGGCGTAGCGCGCCCCCACGGATTTATTTTCGACCGCCATGGTGATGACGATCGCCATCGTTCCGTCGCGCATAATCCCCACCAGCACGACCGCCGCCCAGACGGCCCAGCTTTGGGTCGCCGAAAGCCATGCGCTGCCCGCGGCCATCATCGCCATCGCCGCCATCAGGATCATCTTCCGGGATCTCAGGCGGTCGGAAAGGAATCCCATCGGGAGGATGAACAGCAGGCTGGCGGCGTAGATCAGGGAAAGGGCCGAGTCGGCCTGCGAGCCCGGCCAGCCGGCGCCGCGCAAATACAGCGAGAGGTATCCGGCGATTCCCTGCTGGCAGGCGCCGGCCGCCAGGAACGTGAATCCCAGCAGCCAGAGGTCCTTCTGGCGGACGACGTGGGTGAGCGCCTGCCGCATGGGAATCCCGGCCGGCTTGCCGCCGGCTTCGCCTTGTTCGGGCAGGGGGTTGATGAAGATCCACGGCACGGCGATCAGCCAAGAGAACGCGCCGAAGAAGAGCATCGTGTTGCGCCAGCCGCCCACCGCCGGGGAAATGACGCTCGCGCCCAACAGCGATCCAAGCACCATCCCGCCCGCCATCCCCATCGAGAGCACGCTGTTGGCCGTTCCCAGCTGCTTGTGGAACCAGACGCCGCTGATCTTGAAGCCGCTGGTGGAGATCATCGGCACCACGCCGCCGGCGGTCAGCACGATAAACAGCAGCGAGGGGAAATCCCAGGCCACGGCGCGCAGCGCGTTGGCCGTTCCGAGCAGCAGCATCCCCGCCACCAGCACCCGTTTGGGGCCGAAGCGGTCGATCAGCGCGCCGGACAGCGAACCGGAGATGATCGCCAGCAGCGATCCGCTTCCCCAGATCATCCCGATCTCGACCAAGCCGAGGTTCAGATCCTCGCCGATCTCGTCGAACAGGACGGCCAGGCTGGAACCCGGCCCGGTGATGACGAGCGCGAAGGTGACGGTGATGAACGCCAGGATTCCCCAACGGTATTTCGGATGGTTTTTCACGGGCTGCTCCAAGAGCAATGGATGTCCGAAGTGTTTTTCGGTTGGATAAAATTAGGCGCCGGCATGCGGCGCCGATCGGGCAGTATACCTCACATCATCGGATGCCAACAGAGTGTAACGCCGGCGGGCCGGGTTACGGCTTCACCGCGATCCCCTTGAAGAAACTGTAGCAGAAGGTGCCGTCTTCGCCGGCCGTCGCCCGCAGCTCGGCGATTCCCCGGTCCCACTCCCCGGGATCCATCATCCCCCGGCGGATCGCTTCCTCCCGGGCGCCTTCCACCATCGCGATGAAGGTGTTGCGGGTGAAGCCCTCCACCCATTCCGGGCGGCTCGAATCCGCGTAGACCTGCCGCGGCGTCACCCGCACGTCGCGGAAACCGGCCTGCCGGAGCAGGGGGAAGATCCGCCGGCCGATCAGCGCATCGCCGCCCATCGCGGCCTGGATTTCCACCAGGCAGCCGATCGTGCGCCGGGCGAGCCGGCCGGCCGGATGGTAGAAGGCGGAATCGTGATCGCCCTCGATGACGGTGACCGTCCCGCCCGGGCGCAGCGCGTCCTTCAGCCGCCGCAGCCCTCTCAGGGGGTCGGGAAGGTGCTCGAGCAGGAAGCAGACGAAGACGTGGTCGAAGCTGGCCGCCGGAAAGGGCAGGCGGTAGATGTCGGCCGCGCGGAAGGAAACGTTTGCCAATTGCTTCTGTTCGACGGCTTTTCGGGCGGCGGCGAGCGAAGCGGCCGAGCGGTCGACCGAGGTGATGCGGGCTTCGGGCGAGCCCGCCGCCAGGATCACCGTCTGGGCTCCGGTCCCGCAGCCGGCTTCCAGCACGCGGCTGCCCGCCGGATAGACCGTGTCGTGATGCAGCAGTTCGGCCAGCACGCCGGCCTGGTCGCGCAACCTTCGGCTTTCGCGTTGGGAATAACCGTGAACATAATCAGATTGACTCATACGAATCCTTCGTGCAATTTTGGAATAATCGGATGCGGTTGCGCCGGTGGGGAATTATACAGTGGATGGTGCACCCCTCCTCAATCTCCCGCCGCTTCGGGATATCCTCCCCAAATACGTGCAGCAGCCTTCTCTTTCCAAGATCCCTCTCGCACGTATTTGGGGAGCATGTCCCGGAGTACAACGACGGGGGGAAGGGAGGGGT
>JBJYXS010000111.1:0-3939 GCA_046260075.1 Anaerolineales bacterium
TCGGCCGAATCGGGATCCGCGTTCGCCACCCAATTTTTACGGAACATCCTTCCGGCAAGCAGCAGGAATCCCGCGAGCAACCCTGAAGCGGCGATGCCGATCACCCACTGGATCTCCGACGGAAGGCTCCATTGCTGCGCCTGATCGGCCAACCACTCCAGCACGGAGGCGATCCATTCCCGCAGCGGATCTTCCCGCGCCGCGCGTTCGGCTTCCGCCTGGAATTCTTCGCGGGAGAGGATCTCCCGCAGCGAATCGGCGGAGAAGGGCGGCGCGTCCCCCGCCCTGTCCCCGCGGGCCGCAAGCAGCGCGTCCATGCGGCCTATCAGCATTGCGGCGTCCGGCGGGCATTCCGCCAAGCCGGCGACCAGCCAATCCGGCTGAATGGGAACCACCTCGCCGTTATCCAATTGAACGGATTGAACGGCTTTCCAGGCCTCCGCCTCGGCGGACAGGACGGGGCACGCTTCCGCCGGATCCCCCCCCAAGCCGGCCACCAAGGACCGCGTCTCGCTCAATCGCTCCCAGAATGCATCCTCGGTGACGGGATCCTGCGGATCGGATATCGAACCGGGAAAGACCGCGTACCAAACTATGGGAATCCGGCAGAGGATTTCCATTGTGCGCACGCGGCGGTATGATGCATTCCCCATGGGCATGGACAAATCGGACCTCAATGATATTCAGCGGTAAAGCGGTTGGCCCCCGATACCGCCGCCCGTCACTGCTTAACCGGGCAACGGCATTCCCCCGATGGCGAGCAATAACGCGGCGCCGAACAGCACCATTAGCACATACAATCCCACGATAAGCACGAGACCGGCCAAGGAGAGCAGCGCCAAGTACCCCAATTCCTTCCATTTCAGCAGCGTGTCCGGCGCATCCCCGGCCGAAACCTCGGTCAGCGCGTTCCACTTTCCCTCGATGCCGGATGCCGGGTCCGAAAGCCGCATCACCATATCCAGTCCCTCAGTCCGAACGCGAAGATCCAAATACAGCAGCGTAATACCGGTCTGCATCAACGGCGCATACAGCAAACCGACGGTCAGGCCGACCAGCGTTTGGACCGCCGTCTCCATCACGAAGGCCTGTGTTTCGGTCAGCACCAGGGCTTGCTCGATCAGGCCCAGCAGAAGCCCCACGATATACGACGGCCCGGAGGTCACCACAACGGAGATGAACATCATGGCGCCTACGAATCCGAGCACCCACCAGAACCTGCGGCGGGCAAGCTGCCAAGCCCGTCGGAAAACCCGCGCCGCCGAAGCCCGCTCCACGACGGCCACCGGGATCGCCAGCGTTTGCAGCACCCAGGAAAAAAACAGCAGCATGCCGAACCCGGTCAGCCAACCGACGCACGGCACGAGCATCCATATCACCAGCGCGATGGTGATGAGCCATCCCAACAGAACGACAACGATCAGCCGCCCGAGAATGGGCTTCACACCCGCGTAGGCATCCCGGATTCCCAAGGGCCGGCCGAGGTAGGCGTGCAGGACGGCATTCGACAGAGTCCCGTTCGCCACGCCGTTGACCAGGATGATGGTGACGATCCCCACGATGCACGAACCGGCGAACGCGGTGAAGAAGTAGGAATACAGGTAGGATGTGTCCGGCGAAACAAGGAAGGAAGGATCCTCCAACCGTTCCATGGCCGGGGTGGCGCTCAACAGGTTGATGGCTAAATTGAGAAGTTGCACCGGTATCTGCATAACGGCCAGGATGCCGATAAACTGCAGAAAGTTGCTGCGGTACAGCCGGAAGGTGCGATCCAGCAGTTCGGTAAAGAGAAGCGGTTTAAAAGTCTCCGATGGGACGTCGCTCATTACGTCATCCTTCCCCTCCGGCATGCCGACCGTTCTCCGCCTTAAGAATATTTTTTCGATTATATCCCTATTGAGAAGGCATCGCCCGCGGCCGGTACTGCAATGCCTCCGCCAAATGGGCCGGAGCGACGGCATCCGAATCCGACAGATCGGCGATCGTGCGGGCCACTTTCAGCACGCGGTGGAAAGCGCGCGCCGAAAGCTGCAGCTGCTGCATCGCCGACCGCATGAGGGTCAAGCCGGCCGCATCCAGCCGGCAGAAGCGGCGCACTTCGCCGGCTCCCATCTCCGCATTGCAGGTCAAACCGGCGTCGGCCAGGCGCGCCCGTGCGCGCATCCGGGCCGCCTCCACCCGGGCGCGGACCGCCGGCGATCCTTCCCCCGGCTTCGGATCCGCCAACTTGGCGAACGCCACCCGCGGCACCTCGACGTGAATGTCGATCCGGTCCAGCATCGGGCCCGAGATGCGCTTCTGATAGCGTGTGACGACGGCCGGGGCGCAGGTGCAGGCCCGGTCCGAATCGCCGGCGTATCCGCACGGACAGGGGTTCATCGCCGCGACCAGCATGAAGTTGGCGGGGAAGGTCAACGATCCATGGGCCCGCGAGATCGTCACCACCTTGTCTTCCATCGGTTGCCGCAGCACTTCCAGCACGCGCGGGCCGAACTCGGGGAACTCATCCAGGAACAGCACGCCCCGGTGAGCCAGGCTGATCTCTCCCGGACGCGGCCAATGCCCCCCGCCCACCAGCCCGGCGTGCGAGATGGTGTGATGCGGGGAGCGGAAGGGACGCCGCCGGATCATGGGAACGTCGGGCGGGAGTTGGTCGGCCACCGAATACACCCGGGTGATGTCGAGCGCCTCCTCAAGACAAAGCCGGGGGAGTATGGAGGGAAGGGCCCGCGCCAGCATGGTTTTCCCGGCGCCCGGCGGGCCGATCATCAGCACGTTGTGGCCTCCCGCGGCAGCCACCTCCATGGCCCGTTTGGCATGCTCTTGCCCCCGGATTTCCTCCAACCCGGCGCACCCCGGCTCTCCATCGGCATCCTCCGGCAATTCCCCATCGTCCATCGTCTGACACTTGGCAGGCGCGAGGAGGCGCTCCCCGGTAAGATGCCGGACCATCGCGTCGATGTGCTCGACCGGCAAAACCTCCACGTCCGGTATCAAAGCCGCCTCGGGGGCATCGCAGGCGGGGACGAACACCCGCTTCCATCCCAGCCGGCGTCCGAGGGCGGCCATCGGCAGAACGCCGCGCACGTGGCGGACCGATCCGTCGAGCGACAATTCGCCCACCACCAGCGTTTGCTCCAATCCGTCGCCCGGGATCTGCCCCGAAGCCACAAGAAGGCCCAGCGCGATCGGCAGATCGTAGGCCGGCCCCTCCTTGCGAAGGTCGGCGGGCGCCAGGTTGACCGTCACCCGCCGGTAGGGAAACGACCATCCGGCGTTCCGCACCGCCGCCATGACTCGCTCACGGCTTTCCTGCACAGCGGTATCCGGCAACCCCACGATGACGAACGACGGCATCCCGTTCGAGACGTCGACTTCCGCCTCAACGACGGCTCCGTCCAATCCGATAACGGCGCAAGATGATACGCGTGCCAGCATTGTCTCCCCCTGTGGTGAAGAATTCAGCGGCAAGTGTATGCCGCGACCCGATGGATGTCAAGCCGGCGGGTCCGGCGCGCCGGCGATTCCTTTTCAGCCGGACGGCTTTGTGTTTCAATGGGCGGACCATGATCGCCATCACGCCGCGCATCGCACTGGCCGAGGAAGAAGTGGAATTCGAGCATCTGCGGGCATCCGGTCCCGGCGGCCAGAATGTCAACAAGGTCTCCACCGCCGTCCGCCTGCGGTTCAGCGTCCGGCGGTCTCCGTCGCTTCCGGAGGACGTCCGCCGCCGTTTGGAAAAACTCGCCGGACGCCGCCTGACGGCTGAAGGCACCCTGGTGATCGATGCCCGCCGGTTCCGAACCCAGGAGCGCAACCGGACCGACGCCCTCGACCGGCTGCGGAAGCTGATCGCCCGTGCGGCCGCTCCGCCCAAACGCAGAAAGGCAACCCGCCCCACCCGGAGTTCCGTGGAACGCAGGTTAAAAAGGAAGCGCC
>JBJYXS010000112.1:0-2265 GCA_046260075.1 Anaerolineales bacterium
AAAATGTCCGATCCCCTGCGCATGGAAAGGATTATACTTTAGCCCTTGTGCAGAAAGGAACCGGTATGTCCGATCTTTCCGTCGGCATGACCTATGAACTGACGATGACCGTCACCCCCGACCGGACCGCCAAGCACCTCGCGACCGGATCCGCGTCGGTTCTTTCCACCCCTTCGATGGTTTGGCTGGTGGAACATGCGGCCCAGGTGATGGCGCAAATGCACCTTCCTCCCGGAAAGACCACCGTCGGCGCGGAAGTGACCGTCCGCCACCTGGCGCCGACGCCGCTGGGCATGACGGTTCGGGCCGCCGTGCGGATCGAGGAACTCGACGGGCGCCGGATCGTCTTTTCGGCGGAGGTATTCGACGAGCGGGAAAAGGTCGGCGAAGGCCGCCACGTGCGGGTGATCGTCGATGAAAAGCGTTTCGGGGAAAAGGTGAAAGGGAAATCCTCACCTCCATCCCCAGCCCCTTCCCCCTCTCCCGGTATAAACCGGGAGAGGGGGAAGGGGTGAGGCGAGGATCATGTTCTACCATCTCTGGACCGAAGGCTGTCAGATGAACGCGGCGGATTCCCGCCGCGTTGCCGGTGCATTGGAAGCGCTGGGGTATCTTCCCGCGGCGCGGCCCGAGCAGGCGGATGTCATCGTGCTCAACACCTGCGTGGTGCGCCAAAGCGCGGAAGATAAGGCCTGCGGCCGTTTGACGTCGCTGCGTCCGTTGAAGAAGCGCCGCCCCGGCTTGGTGATCAACCTGATGGGGTGTCTGGTCGGCCGGCGGGCGGGAGACGGCCTGCGCAAGCGGTATCCGTTCGTGGACGTATTCTCGCCGCCTTCCGATCCGCGGCCCCTGATCCGGTTCCTGCTCCGCGAACGCCCCGTTCACGCATCGGGCGAAGTCGTTGCCGCCCTGGAAGCCGCAGCCCGTGAAGAAACGCCGGTCGGGGTCTCGCGCCTCCCGTTCCTTCTTCCGGGCACAAGCGATCCGCGGCCGGCGGCCGCCCTGGTGCCGGTCGTGCTGGGCTGTTCGCATGCCTGCACGTATTGCGTCATCCCCTACCGCCGCGGCGGCGAGCGGTCCCGGCCGGAAGCCGAGATCCTGGAAGAAATCCGCATGTGGATCGATCACGGCGTCCGGGAAGTCACCCTGCTGGGGCAGATCGTCGACCGCTACGGCAAGGATACCGGCGGGCCCGGCCTTCCCGGCTTGCTGCGCGCGGTGCACGCCATCGAAGGGCTGGAACGCATCCGCTTTTTAACCTCGCATCCGAGCTGGATGGGCGACGAGCTCATCGACGCCGTGGCGGAATTGCCGAAAGTCTGCGAGCACATCGAGGTCCCGGTGCAGGCCGGCGCCGACGGCATCCTGGAACGCATGAAGCGCGGATATACGGCGGAAATGTACCGCCGGCTGATCGGCCGGATCCGGTCCCGCATCCCGCACGCTTCGATCGCCACCGATGTGATCGTCGGATTTCCGGGCGAAACCGACGAGCAGTTCCGGCGCACGTACGAGCTGCTGGAGGAATTGCGGATGGACACGGCTCACCTGGCGCGTTATTCGCCGCGCCCCGAGACGTACGCCGCCCGCCGATTTCCCGACAACGTTTCCCCCGATGAGAAGATGCGCCGCTTCCGTACGCTCGAGCAATTGCAGGAACGGATCGCCGTGGAAAAGAACGCCGCCTGGCTCGGCAGGACGGCGGAAGTGCTGGTGGAGGGAAAACGCAAGGGGCGCTGGTACGGCCGCACGCGCACCAACCGGCCGGTCTTCTTCGACGATTCGTCGCGCGATTGGCACGCCAAACTGGCGATGGTCGAGATCACCCGTACGTCGGCTTGGAGTCTGCAAGGCAAGATACAAAAAGGACGGGATGAAGTGACGAATTCCAGATGAACGGGATTTCCATAAACGAAAAAAACCGCCGGAGGAACTCCGGCGATTTTTTAATTTCACGTACCCCGCCATGCCGTGTGCTGCTGGATTTTGAACCTGCTTTCGCAGGTGGGAACCGCCCCTCGGGTCCAGCCTTGGCCGAAGCCTATCGCTTCGCCCTCGTGAGATCAGGCTCCCCTGTTCTGAGTGTTGGCTCAAAACCGGAGTGCAACATCACGAACACGGCAGGGCGCGAATCTTATACCACCAATGCCGGGCAAGCGCAATTCCCCGCCCGGAGGCTGTCGCATGTTATTTGCGTTCATCCAGCAGCCGGATGTGCAATTCCTTCAACTGCTTCGGTTCGGCCGGCGACGGCGCGTCGGCCAT
>JBJYXS010000112.1:2365-5111 GCA_046260075.1 Anaerolineales bacterium
TTGCAGATCGGCCTCCTTGGGCATGGTAAAGGCGTGGTGCTCCGGCTCCCAGCGCTTCTCCTCCTCGTTCCAGTGGAACATCGGAAAATCCAAGACCCACACCAGCGACAGGCTGTCTTTCTCCACAAGGTTCAACCGGTCGCGGAACAGGATCCGCAGCGCGCCGAGCACCCGGTTGGCTGTCATCGGCTGGTCGGCCGAGAGCAGGATCAGATCCCCGTCGGCCGCCCCCGTCTGCTTGCGCAGCGCTTCGGCTTCGTCGGCCGAGACGAACTTGGCGATTGATCCCTTCGTCGCCCCGCCGGTGTACGCCACGGTCGCCAGCCCCTTGCCGCCCTGCTCGCGGGCGAAGGCGGTCAGGTCGTCCACATCCTTGCGGCTGTAGGCGGCGCAACCCGGTACGACAATGCACTTTATCGCCCCGCCGCTTTTCAAGACGTCTTGGAACACCTTGAACTCGCTTCCGGCGAACACCGATCCGACGTCGCGGATCTCCATCCCGAACCGCAGGTCGGGCTTGTCGACCCCGAAGCGGTCCATGGCCTCGATCCAGGTCAGCCGCGGGAACGGGGTCTGGCGGATTTTCTTTCCCGGTGCGACGGCCGGAATCAGCTTGGTGAAGAGGCCTTCGGTGAGGTCGAGCACGTCGTCGCGGTGGACGAACGACATTTCCAAATCGAGCTGGGTGAACTCGGGCTGGCGGTCGCCGCGCTGGTCTTCATCGCGGAAGCAGCGCGCGATCTGGAAGTAGCGTTCCACGCCCGCCACCATCAGAAGCTGCTTGAGCTGCTGCGGGCTTTGCGGCAGGGCGTAGAAGCAGCCGGGATGCACGCGCGACGGGACCAGGTAATCCCGCGCCCCCTCGGGCGTGGTCTTGAACAGAATCGGCGTTTCGACCTCGATAAACCCGCGCACATCGAGGTAATCGCGCATGAATTTAACGATCTTGTGGCGCAGCATCAGGTTCTTCTGCATCCGCTCGCGGCGCAAATCCAGGTAGCGGAATTTCAGGCGCACGTTCTCGTCGACCGGCAATTCTTCGTTGACGTTGAAGGGCGGCGTGTTCGCCGGATTGAGGACCGTCACCTCGCGGGATTCGACCTCCACCTCGCCGGTGGCGAGGTTCGGATTCTCCATCCCTTCCGGCCGCCGGCGGACGACGCCGCGGATCTGGACGACGAATTCGTTGCGCAGCTTGGCGGCCGTTTCGTGCGCGGCGGGCGCCAATTCCGGATTGGCGGTCGCTTGCGCTACACCCCAACGGTCCCGGATATCGAGGAAGATCACCCCGCCGTGATCCCGCCAGCGATCGACCCAGCCTGCCAGCGTGACCTCTTTGCCGACATCTTCGGCGCGCAACTCACCGCAGCGAACTGTCTTGTACATGCCTGCCTCCACGGAAAACCTCCCGCCGGCCGCCGTACCGCCGACGGGTGAACGCGGATTATACCGGATGGAATCGCCCGACCCTTCCCCGCCCGCTCACTTCCCCGGCGCAGAGGGGCTGGGAAGTGAGACGCCGCCGCGGGCGATGCAGAGCAGGTCCGAAAGCAAACCGTAGGCGGTCGTCGCCGGGCTGGGCTCCGATCCGCCGATGATCACGCCGGGCAGCGTATCGGTCCTGAGGATCAACATCGTCCCTGTGCCGCCCACAGCAGCCAGCGGATCGTCCGCATCCACCTGTTCCGGACCGACCGACGCGGCGACTCCCCGCTTGGTTCGTTCGCCGCGGCATACCAGCTTGTACGGCCGCCCTTCCGAACGCGCGCGGCGGATATCGGCGGGAGCCAATTTCCCGATTCCCTGCCGCTTCACGGCGGACGGCTCGAGCGGAGCACCCCACCAGACATTCACCAAGGCCGCCACTTTAACCGCCGCATCCCAGCCGTCCACATCCGCCAGCGGATCGGTCTCGGCGATTCCGACCGCCTGCGCCGCGCTGACCGCTTCCTCGAAATCCATCCCTTCCGCCATCCGGGTGAGCAGGTAATTGGTGGTGGAATTGAGGATCCCCCGGAAACCGAGAATGCGCGCCGCCGGCAGCGCCTCCCGCTGCAGGGAGAACACCGGCGTGCCGTCCATGACGGCTGATTCGAACAGAAAGCGCCGTTCGGCTTTCCGGGCTTGGCCGCTTAACATCCGGTATGCGAAAGCGACCGGGCCCTTGTTCGCGGTGACCGCATGCACACTAGAATCCAACGCCGCGCGGATATGAGTAATCGCCGGTTCGCCGTTTTCGCGGTTGGTGGGCGTCAGCTCGATCAGGATATCCGCCCCCGATTCCGCCAACAGGCGCTTCAGATGCAGGATATCGAAATTCCTCTCCCCGATCCTTCCGCCGGCATCCGACCACCGCAGCAGATCGGCCGGGTCCAAACCGCCGGGATCCAGCGCCATTCCGTGCCGGCGCGTGGCGACGGCGGCGGCGGGAAACGAGACTCCGTGCGCCTTCCGCAGAAAGACTTGTTTCTCGGCGAGCAGTCGGAGGAGCGCACGGCCGACAGTGCCGAAGCCCAGGAAAAACAGCTTGAAGGTTTGCATGGCAGTATGCGGACCCGGAATGAGGGATGATTGTACCCGAATTCCCGCGGATAATCCCCCGATTATTTCTTTACAGGAAAAAAGAACTCCCCGCGCGTACCGCTCCGGGACAGACTCCTCACCGTTGCGAAAGGCCCCGTTGCGCGGCCTATTCGCCGCAACCCCCCCAAGGGACGCCGGGGGAACATCATCCGCCCTGCTTGCG
>JBJYXS010000113.1:0-2239 GCA_046260075.1 Anaerolineales bacterium
TTTATATTGTCGCAAATCCGTTTTTCCCCTATACTGCTGGCAAAGGATGCCGTTATGGATTTACCAGCGGAAGCGAGAATCGGAAAAAAAATAAAAGAACTGGGCCTGACAGTAGCCGTCGCCGAATCCGTGACCGGCGGGTTGATCGGGTCGCGGCTGACCGACGTGCCGGGATCTTCGGAATATTTTATGGGCGGGGTGGTGGCCTACTCCAACAATTCCAAGATAAAACTATTAAACGTGAAGCGGGAAACCCTGGCGCAATTCGGCGCGGTCAGCGAACGCACGGCGCGGGAGATGGCGGAGGGGGTCCGCCGCGTATTCGGGACCGATATCGGACTGGCCATCAGCGGGATCGCCGGTCCGGGAGGCGCCACCAAGGATAAACCGGTCGGGTTGATGTGGATGGCGGTCGCCGCAAAGGATTTCCTGCAAACCCGTTCGGTCCGCCTTCCCGGCGACCGCCTGGGGAACAAGACCGGCGCCGCCGAGGAGGTGCTGAAGCTGCTGGAAGAGTATCTGGATTCGATTCTCCCGGATTAACCCACGAAATTGCCGGAAACGATTATGATGCGCGGGAATGCCGTACTCCGGGTCGGGATGGGATGTGCGGATTTTTCCTATGCCGTACCGGTCCGAAATCCCAAGGAGATCCTTTCATGCCGATTCGCACCTTGATCATGGGCGCCGCCGGGCGCGACTTCCATAATTTCAACGTGTTCTTCCGTGACAATCCGGAATATGAGGTTGTCGCGTTCACCGCGACGCAAATTCCCGACATCGAAGGCCGCACGTACCCGCCGGCTTTGGCGGGAAAGCTGTACCCCAAAGGCCTTCCGATCCGGACCGAAAACGGATTGCAGGAACTGATCCGGGAGCTTGAGGTAGACCAGGTCATCTTCGCCTACAGCGACGTCCCGCATGAGTATGTGATGCATAAAGCGTCGCTGGTTCTGGCGGCGGGAGCCGACTTCCGCCTGATGGGCACGAAATCCACCCAATTGAAGTCGGAAAAGCCCGTCGTCTCGATTTGCGCGGTGCGGACGGGATCCGGGAAGAGTCAAACGACCCGGCGGGTGTCGTTGATCTTGCGCGACATGGGCTATCGGGTTGCGGTGGTCCGCCATCCGATGCCGTACGGCGATTTGGCCAAACAGGAAGTGCAGCGGTTCGCCTCCTATGCCGACCTCGACAAGCAACAATGCACGATTGAGGAACGCGAGGAGTACGAACCGCACCTGGATAACGGCATCATCGTCTACGCCGGTGTGGATTATGGAAAAATTCTACGCCGTGCCGAGAAGGAAGTGGATATCATCCTGTGGGACGGCGGCAACAACGACTTCCCCTTCTACGTTTCGGATCTCAAGATCGTTGTGGCCGACCCGCACCGCCCCGGACACGAATCCTCCTACCATCCCGGAGAAGTCAACACGCGCAATGCGGACGTGATCGTGATCAATAAAGTCGATACAGCCGAACCGCAGGCGGTGGAGAAGGTGAAGGAAAACGTGCGCCGGCTCAATCCCGGCGCAACGATTCTGCTGGCCGCCTCGCCGTTGATCGTCGAACACCCCGAACGGATCAAGGGCAAGCGCGTGTTGGTGGTCGAGGACGGCCCGACTCTCACCCACGGAGGCATGGCGTACGGAGCCGGGCTGGTGGCTGCCAAGCGTTTCGGGGCCGCCGAGGTTGTCGATCCGCGCGCGTTTGCGGTCGGGTCGATCGCGCGGACATTCGAAAAGTATCCCGGGACCGGGCCGATCCTGCCGGCGATGGGGTACGGCCAAGCGCAGGTGCGCGATCTAGAGGCGACGATCAAAGGCGCCGATGTGGATTTGGTGATTATTGCCACGCCGATCGATCTGACGCGGGTGATGAAGATCGGCAAGCCGCATCAGCGCGTGCGCTACGAACTCCAGGAGATCGGGAATCCGACATTGGAAGACATCCTTAAACACAAATTCGGTGACAAATAAGGCCATGCCAGGTTGGTGATCATGACGTGCAGCAGCGTCTCCCCGAAAACCCGATGACCGTGCTTCCCGGGGTCAGGGGGCTCCTGGAGCATCTGTCGGAGCGAGCCGATGTGGCACTGGGCCTCCTGACCGGGAACATCATCCGGGGCGCCCGCCTGAAACGGAAGACCTGCGTCACTAGGCAGGTAGCCTCCGTCAAAGAGGTTCAACTGCGTGCCCGAGTTAACCTGCCGCGAACCGGGCACCGGTTCAGGTGGCGT
>JBJYXS010000114.1:0-4867 GCA_046260075.1 Anaerolineales bacterium
TCGAGTAGCCCGTGCATTTTTCGGCCGTATCGAGACCGCGTTTTGGAAAAGCCAATCTAACTTATCCTTAGTAAAACGAGGAATATGACCGGACATGGTTCTAGGGGCTCTCGATACGGCCGCCCATACAACTAGCGGTGTAATAAGGAAAAAACGTGAAAAGGATCCTCTTTTCGGTCGGCATCAACGCCGTGGAAGCGCTCGGCACCGTTACGCGGATGGTCGCCGTCGCCGATGAAGTCAGAAAGATCTCGCCGGATGCGAAGATCCTCTTCCGCGCGGCGGGGATTGAGGCGGATCATGCAGCCGAACACGGATACGCCGTGGCAAGGGGATACAAGCCCGACATGTACGGCATACCGGGCCTGTTTTGGCAACTCATGGACAAGATCCGGGGGGAATGGGACGGGACGGTCCCGGCCATCAAAAATCTGGAAAGCGTCATCCGGATGAAGGGCGTTTTCACCAAAGCGTATGTGAATAAATCCTATGCGGAATGGGAGCAATTGATCGATTCCTTCAAACCGGACGTCGCGGTGAGCGAATTCGACCTGACGGCTCCGATCGTGGCCAGGAAACACGGCCTGCCGCTGTATTCGACCTACAGCACCGTGGGGACGCCGTCCTTTTATTCCGAACTCTTCTACACAAAGCCCCATCCCGATAAAAGCTTGCATCGCAACTACAACCGCCTCCTGCGGCGGCTGCGGATGCCGGAAGTCTCGAATATCCTCGAGCTCTTCGGAGGATACGGGCATGCCGAACGGCTGATCCCCTCCATACCGGCGATGGAAGATATTCCCGCCGGCGGAAAAAACCACTATGTCGGCAGCATCAACCCCGAAAAATACCTCGGCAAAACCTGGAAATGGGACAAGCGGCAGCCTCTGATCTACGTGTATTTGAGCATCGGTCAGATCACGCCGCAGCTGGCCGAAAAAGTCCTCGCGGATGCATTCGCGGATTCGGATTTCGACGTCGTCTTCTCGGGCGCGGGGCATCCCTATTTCGAGAAAAGGGGCGAGTACCGGATCGGAAACGTCCACTTCTTCCGCTACCTTCCCACCGACGAGGTCCTGCGGCAGGCCGACGCCGCCATCCACCATGGCGGGCAGAACACCACCCTGCAGTGTATCGAAGCGCGTGTTCCGGCCCTGATCTTCCCCGGCGAGCACTTTGAGCGCTATTACAACGCCAAAAAGGCGGCCGGGATCGGATGCGCACATAACCTCAACAACGGCGACTTCACGGCGGAGAAATTGCGATCCGGCTGCCGGAAGCTGATGGATAAGGGAAGCCTGCATACGGCCCTGAAAAAATACAGTCTGGAAATTCAAAGGCTGGGCGGAAGGAGAAGGGCGGCGGAGATTGTGCTGGGTGTTTAAATTTATTATTGACCTGTTTCCTTTTCTTTGAGGTGCTCGTGCTTGTGGCCGCCTGGCTGCCCAGCCAACCGGCTACCGGGCGCCGCTGTTCCCGTTTGGGTAAGGGATGGGGAAGGTGGGATCGGCGCCGAACCAGTGGTTGGTATGTTGAATCTGCAATAGGTGGCTGCAGAACGAGACCTGGGATTTGGTTGCTTTTGGAGGTGTAAGTGGACGGGAGATGCGCAATCTGCGGGTGTAGAGTCCATCGATCGGGTGAGTATGCCAAACCCTCCGTCCTGGGGCGGTCTCACGCGACCGCGCATCACTTCGTCGCAGAACGCTTTTTCGGACGGTCCAAAAACCGACCGGGTACAACTCGCGAGAAGATCTTCGAATCCTGCCCTTGGAATGCGGAAGGGTTGACGGCAGTCTACTGCTACGAATGCCACGAGGAACTCCTTCACAATCCGGTTCTTACGCCGAACGATGTTGAAGAGTTCGCCAAATTGGTAAGAAAACGCGGCTTGGATGAGGATGAGAAGCCGATCTCGCGAGAGAAGCTGGCCGGACGGATCAAGCTCCTGCATGAGGTTATTCACACTGGATTATCCGCCTTATCTCAGGACTAACCGTACAACTATGCACCGCACCCGACTTGAACATAGGCTGTAAACTGTGGAAAGGAAGCGGCGCGATCGAAGAGCCCGGTGTATTTCGGGAGGGAGAAGGTGCCGGCCGGGTTAGCGGCCGGACCTTGGGCGTAGGTATTTGTAATTTGGTGAAACGATAATGGACAAACCGCCAGAGTTTTCCAAACGCCTGCATTATTGCCAACTCGCCCTTTATGCAATTGGTTTTTTATTCTTATCCTGGGAGTTGTTAAGCCATGAAGGACTTACTTCGATTTGGGGATTGTACTCGGGCTCTTGTTTATTGATTCTTTCAGGCTTTTTATTAGCGGGTAGTTTTGTATTGACTATAAGGAATCCTCGTCTGGGTGCCCGATGCGCATTTGTAGCTTCTGCCTTGAGTCTGATTTTCTATATCGTTCAAGGAATCCTTGCATTTTCGGAGATGCCATATGATGTTTTTGATATTACGCGTTTTTACTTTTGGCGTATCCTAATTATTGGATCAAGCCTGGTATGCTCGCAGCAAATTCTGCGTTCCAGCCAGGAACGGGCGGAAGGAGTGGTACGAATCCTATTTTTTAAATTTCAGTGGAAGCCCTCCCGGCTGAAGTTTGTCTTGATTTTGGGTGTTCTATTATGCAGCACACTGGGTATACAATGGCTTTTCCCGCGTGTATCATGCAGTCTGCATGGAGGACAATGGGTAAGGGGAGGAATTATTGGGCAGGCGGAGTATTGCCTGTATCGCTATTCTGATGCGGGAAAACCATGTAAAAATTCCGAAGATTGTCAAGGAACGTGTATTCTTCCAATAAATTATAAATTTATGTATGGAACACCAGAGTCCTTTTTTGGAGAATGTGCCGAAAATAATAATCCCTTTGGCTGCTTTTGCTATTTTACTGATCCGGATATTTCTTGCATGTGTAGGGATTAGAAAAAAAGCAAGCACGCCAGGCCGGGCGGTTGGAACCGACCTGGCCTTCGGCTTGACGTTCACGAGGATATATTATTAGCATGTAAGGTATACTGAAAATGGGAATTAGTAAAAAAAAATGAATATTCTTTTTTTCCCACTCCTCTTTTTTCTTTCCCCTGCGCCCGAGGGGTTGGCAATAAACCCACGTACGAAGGCTTGTGGCACGTATTGGGCGGGCGATGAATTCATCTACTATCAATTACCTGATGAGTGGAAGATCTATTATCCAATCAATGGATATATAGAAACGGAGTTCGGCACCTGCAAACTGGGTGATGAATATGATAAACGATTCGAAACATGCTGCAATGATTTGGGCTTCTATTATTCATCGGGAAATATTGGTAAATTGTATGGGAAAAAAATAATCACTGAATATTCTAAAACATTCATGTTCGGAATAGACGCCACTTCTACATACCATGCAATATAAGAGATACCGGAAAATCAGAAATTGCCTTCAATTATTATTCCAATGATATTAATTACAGCTATAGTAATTATATTTTCGGTGTTACTCGTAGATATCTTGCGAGAAAAACAAATGAAAGAGGAAAAACCGAAAGGGCCGGAAAATTAATAATTAAAAAGAAATAATTGCGGAATAAGAGGATCGGAATTGACGCCTTTTGCTAATGCCGGGATGAATACACACGAATTGATGCCAATAGCACATATGAAATATCAATTATTTAAAGATGTTTATCCCACCTGTAAACACGTGGGCCTCCTGTAAATCAATCATCTTTCCCATAGCGGCTTTCATCGCGAAACGGCGGAAAAATAGGTATAATCCCCCGGGTTTAAACCTGGGTTTTCTGCCACTGATAAACCACTATCATTTACGAGGAGTTACCCATGTCCCTTCCCAATTGGATGAAAAACCGCAACGTTCATGCCGTACTGATCATGGTCATGGTGCTGATCCTGCTGGTGGCCACCGAGGGTTCAATCGGCCTCACCTGGGATGAGCCGGACTACATCGTCGCCTCCGAGGCCTACAACGCTTGGTTCGGCGATGTGGTCGCTGATCCAGGCGAGGCCCTCTCGACGGCCGGGATCGAGGAGAGCTGGTCGGTCAACCATGAGCACCCGCCGCTGGATAAGATCTACTCGGGTTTCGTCTGGGCCGCGGCAAGGCACGTCTTCGACGACCTGACCGCCCACCGCATGGGCAACATGATCCTGGCGGCCGTGACGGCGGGCCTGCTCTACCTGCTGCTGGCCGAGTCGTTTTCATGGGCGGCCGGGCTGGCCGCCGTGGCGGCGCTGCTCACCCTGCCGCGCTTCTTCTTCCACGCCCACCTGGCGGCCCTGGATGTGCCCGCCGCCTGCGCTATCTTCATCGTGACCTTCCTGTTCTGGAAGACCAAGGACGATCCGAGCCGCAAGTGGACGGTCGTCCTCGGGCTGGCATGGGGGCTGGCCTTCGCCACCAAGATCAACGCCGCCTTCCTGCCGCCGGCGCTGTTCCTGTGGGCGCTGCTCTTCCGCCGGGAAAAGCGGATGTTCGAACGAATCATCCTGATGGGGGTTATCGGCGTGCTCTTCTCGTTCGCCGTCTGGCCCTGGCTTTACCCGGAGTTCCCCGCCCGGGCGCTCGATTACCTGGCGTGGATCACCACCGAACACTGGCAGATCGGGCAGTGGTACCTGGGCCAGATGTACATGCCGCCGCCCTGGCATCTGCCCTTCGTGATCACCTGGGCCGTCGTCCCGCTGACCCTCACCGTGCTCTACTGGACCGGCATCGTCCGCGCGCTGGTCAAGCGGCTCGAAGCCGACGGCCTGGGCATCCTGCTGATCATCAACGCCGTCGTCCCGCTCCTGGCGCTAACAACCGGCGGCAGCATGGTCTACGACAACGACCGCCTGTTCATGCCGGCCTT
>JBJYXS010000114.1:4967-8571 GCA_046260075.1 Anaerolineales bacterium
ACCACCTACTGGTGCGAGACCTACGCCTCCGCGATACCGTTCCTGAACGAAAACGCCGAGCCGGGGGATATGGTATGGGTCGATCCGTGGAGCCACAACGTCATGATCTACTACCAGGTCCACGGCGTGCTGCGCGACGATATCCGGATCGCCTTCCCGCCGTTTTCGCCGCCCAGCTTCTTCAGCGAGTACGGCCCGCAGACGTTCGCCACGCCCGAGCAATCCAATTGGATCGTCGTCCAGTACCGGCAAACCACGATCGGGTCGACGCCAGAAAATCCCGGCCGCGACAGCTACATCCCGCACCCGGATTCCGAATGGCTCGCCGCCCACGAACCGGAGTTCCGGCTGGAATACGACGGCCTGCCGATCATGGAGATCTACGCCAACGAGCCGCCCGTCCCGGAAGAGCCGGAATCCGGCGGCGGGGATGGGGAGGAGGAGGCGGATCCGCTCGCCTACACCGTCGAGGACGGGTTGTTCACCGCCGAAACGGGCGGCTTCACGCTTCAGGTTCCGCCAGGTCTCGAGTTCAGCGCCACGAGCTTCCCGGTGGCCGGAGCCGGTTTGACCGTTCACCGGTTTTCGGGCCTCGACGAGGGGAGCGTGCAATACAACATTGTTTACTTCGACTATCCGGGCGGGTCTTCCAGCGATCCCGATGCCGCGAAAGGAATCCTGACCGGCATGCGGGACGGATGGCTGGGGGAAATACAGGGCACGCTCATCGAAGATCATCCCATATCGCTGGGGGAATACCCGGGCATGGAAGGAATCGCCGAGACGGATATTGAAGGCCGGCCGATGAAGATCAAGTACGTCCACTACATGGTGGGCAGCCGCTGCTACCAGATCTCGGTCTGGATTCCGAAAGGCGAGGAATTCACCGAGGAAATGGACGCGTACCTGCAGTCGTTTGCGGTTTTGGCGGAAGCGTAGCAGTCCATAACCGATCCGCGCGGGACTCAAGCCCCGCGCTGGAACACGAAGCCCTGTCCCCATGAAGCGGGGGCAGGGCTTTGCTTTATGAGGACAGGATTTCGCAGAGCGAACAACACAAGAAATGGGGGGAAGTGCTCTTGGGGGGCAGGGGGTGTACTATATTAGTGAAGTTCGCCTGTATGCATCCCAAACAGGGAGGACATCCATCCTATTTCATCCATCGCCTTGGGCGGGGGAAGGAGGCAGGGATATGGGAATCCTATTCGGTCTGGTTTTCATCGGCATCGGGCTCTTCGCGCTGGTATTCGGTCTGATCCAATTCCGAACGGCCAAAGCCAGCGCTGATTGGCCGACGGCTACGGGCAAGATCGTCACGGCGTCGGTGGAGACGAGCAGTTCCACGGATGAGGACGGGAGCACTTCCCGCAGGTACTCCCCGCGCGTGGAGTACGCCTACACCGTCTCCGGCCGGAAATACACCAGCAATCAGGTTTCCGTCGGCTCCAAGCGGACGTACGGCTCGCGGGCCTCGGCCGAGGCCAAGCTGGATTACCGGTCAGGCCAGCAGGTGACCGTCCACTATAACCCCGGCAAACCCGATCAGGCCGTGCTGGAACCCGGGGCCACCGGGGGAGCGTGGGGGACGGTGATCATCGGGGCGGTCTTTGCGATCGCGGGCGCCGCAGTGGTCGCCTTTACGATGTAGAGGATCCCGCCCGGATCAGCCGATATCCGTACACGATAACCGGGATCTGCACCAGGGCCCAGAGAATGGGACCGTGGATTTGTTCCTCGAAACGGTACGTCTGCGCTACCGGCATGTACACCACGTGCACCGCACACAGCAGGAAAATGATAAGCCCGGATAGGAAGGCGCCGTAGTAGCCCAGGCGCCGTTTCGCCGCGACCAGCGGAATGCACACGAGCGCCGTCAGCACACCGACGGTATGCCTTGTGCCGCCCAGACAAATCCAATCGCTGAAGCGATCATATGAGATAAAGGGGAACTCGAGAATATCCAGGGCGATGAAGATGATCCCGGCGCTGACCGACAGCCACAGGATCAACATGACCTGATAATTGGCGGGAGAGGCAAAAAGCTCTTTTACCTTCCGAACCGCCGTCCTGGAAAACGCGTACGGGCAAAATACTTTCCGGCTGGCTTTTTGCATGACGCACCTCCGATTGGAATTCCGCCGCGGTGAAGACTCGCGACGAGCAGATAAAGAGATTAATGAATCACTTAATTACTTAGTTAAATAAAAAAATCATTCCTTCATGCAGCTCCCCTTCTCCGGACACTCCGAGCACGGGCCGTCGAACGTGCAATCGAGAAATCCCACCCTGATCAGCCGGTCGACGTTCTTGCGAAAATTCTCCGCCGCGCCTTTGCGCATCCGGTAGAAGGTATGGTATCCCTCGCGCGCCGGTTCGACGATTCCCGCATTTTTCAGAACTTTCAGGTGCTGAGAGACCGCGGCGCTGGATATCCCCAGCTTTTCGGCGATCTCGGCGACGTAGAAGTTGTGCTTCCTGGTGGCCACCAGGCGTAAAATCTTCAGCCGTTTCGGGTCGCCGAGGGCTTTGAACGTGATGGAAATCTGATCCAGGAAGCCGGTCATCATATTTAGTCATTAAGCAATGACTTAACAAGGATACTATGCCGTTTCCCCTCTGTCAAGGAATATCCCAAGGAAGAGATACGGCGGTTTGTCAAGGAAGGGGATCCTTCCTTAAAAGGGGACATCCACCACCGTTACCCTGGAGCGCGCGCGCAGGCTGTTGGAAACCATGGATACAGACGGCAAGCAAAACAAAATAGGATTGAAAAATTCCATCGGTTTTCTGCTCATAGGGAGCGTATGGAATGGAAAAAAGGCATGTGGGATGGATAATATGGAAAGAACAGGGGAGAAATCTGGAATAGAAGAAAATAAATGGAAATTCCGCAGAAATAACCTCATAAATAAGAAAATCATCGCCACACACAGAGGACTGCACGGGGTGATCCGGCTATGATCGCTGCGGCCGAGCAAACGTTCCCCGGGGTGATTCGGTTGGTATTCTCGAACGTAAAACGCCAAGCCGCCAAGGCCCGGGAGGAAAATCCCCCTCGGATCTTGGCGGCATTATGGTAAATTACCGCCCGGAAAACCCCATGAAACCCTTCATCCTCTCCAAACCCGCCGCCCGCAAGCTTGTCCTCGATGCGCAACTGCTCGACGGACCGGCGCGGCCGGCCAAAGGGACGGACGGACTGTGCGGGGTGTTCGATCGGCTCGGGTACGTCCAGATCGACACCATCAACGTCGTCGAACGGGCCCATCACCATGTCCTGTGGACGCGGCAGCCCGGGTACGAGCCCGGCATGCTGCACAGGCTCCAGGCGGTCGAACGCAAGGTGTTCGAATACTGGGCCCACGCGATGGCCTACCTGCCGATGGCGGATTACCGCTTCTACCTCTACAAGATGCGCAACTTCCGCGATAAGAAACACCCCTGGCGGCAGTGGCTTTCATCGCGCAAGGAACTTCCCCTCGAAGAGGTCCGCCGGCGGATCCGCGCGGAGGGCGCGCTGGATTCGAAGGCCTTCGCCCGGCCGGGCGGGAAGAAACGCGGGACCTGGTGGGATTGGAAGCCGGCCAAGAACGCGCTCGAGCTG
>JBJYXS010000115.1:0-9746 GCA_046260075.1 Anaerolineales bacterium
TCGAAGCTCAACTGAAACATCGGCTGGCCGAGGCCGCCCCCACAAAATATTCCTACGTCGATCAACAGCGCGGATACGTCCTGATCCGCGACGGATCCGGCAAGGAGGTCCGCGCCGGATTGATCAGCCCGGCGGTGACGGTCGTGCACGCCTCGACCCATCAATTCACCGATGCGCGCCAGATCGCGAAGCTGGCGGCGATCGCCGGGAAGAACAGCCCGTAACACGGATCCGCTCCCGCCCGACATGCCCCCGACGGAACACCTCTTTGTCTTCGGCTTAATCATTCTCCTGTTGGGAGGAAGTCTCTGGTTCCTCGCATACATATTGCCGCGGCCGGCCGGTCCCGGCCGTTTTCCGGGATGGAAGGACTCGGGAAAAGTGGAAGCCCGTATCGTCCTTCCCGGCGGCGGCCGTCCCCTCCGCGTTGATTCGCTGGCCCGCAGCTGGTTCGCTCCGTCGGACTCGGCCGTATCCCTGGAAACCCTTTCGGCGGAGGCCTCTCCGGCGGCGGATGTCCTCCGACTCGCCGACCGGGAAGGACGCGCGGTCGTCCGCATCCGGGAACGCCTGTACCAAGTGACCTCCCGGCGTATCGGCACGGACGGACGGACGGCGATGGAACTTCGATTTCGACCCCTGCCCGCACCCGGCGCATTTTCCGCACCGGCGGCCGTCGAGCCCGAACCCGGTCTGCTTCGGGCGGCCTTCTCCACGCTCGACCTTTCGAAAGCCGCCCGAAACCTGCTGCTGCACCTGCTTCCGCTCTCCGGCGCGGATTGGGGCATGATCACAATCTGGGATCCGATCCGCCGGTTGTTGATCCCAAAGAGCTCGCTGGCGGGATCGTCCTTGGATCCCGCCATCCGGTTGCCCCGTTCGGGAATCCCGCCCGGCGAGGGACCGTCCGGGGCTTTGGCGCGCGAACGGCATCCGTTGTTAATTCCGGATTTGCCCCGGCATCGCATCGGGAAGGGAATGGGTTCGCCTTCCGATGGATTCTTCCGATCATTCCTCGGATTCCCGCTGGAACTGTCCGGCGAATTGCTGGGGACGGTCGAGTTCTATTCGATCCGGCCGTCCGCGTTCTCCAGGGAAACCCAGTCGCTTCTGACACCCGCCGTGGAAACGGCCGCACTGGCTCTGCAGAATGCGCTGGTCCATGAGAACGACGTCCGTCGTGAACGGGAAGCCGCCGCGCTGGCCGAGATCTCGCGCGCGGCGGATGCGCTCTCGGATTCGGAAGCCTTCTTCACCCGGTTAAGCCGGGCCATCACTCCCCTGGTGGATGCGAAAATTTTCGGTTTTCTGGTATACGACGAATCCGCCCAAGCGCTCGTCGCCCGCAGGCCTTTTGCAGGCATTCCGGACCATCTGCTGGCGATGGTCCGGATCGCGCTGCCTTCCGGAAGTCCGGCCCGAATCCGTTGGCTGACGATGGAGCCGGCCGCCGAGAACGGGCCGGGCGCCCAGAGCCTATTGCGCGAACTGGGCATGGTTCCGGCGGCGCAGGCGCTTGCCATCCGCAGCCTTGCGGTGCTTCCGCTGGGGCCGGCGGGGGATACCACCGGTTGGCTGTTGGTCGCCAACAAGAACACCGGGCCGGTGGATGAAGAAGACATCCGCTGCTGGAATCCGCTGGCTGCCCAGGCCGGCCGGCTGATCCGCAAGCTGATCCTGCTCGAGCAACTGCAGCGCCAGTCGCAGCGGGCAGATTTCATCCGCCGCCTGTCTTCCTTTGCCGCATCGCCTCCTTCATTGGATGAATTCCTCCGGCACGCGGTGGACGAATTGGCCCAAGTGGTGGGTGCGGACCGGGCGGCGCTCTTCCTGCTGGATGAATCGCGGGATGAAATCCAGCTTCACGCCGTCTCGGCCGTCGGATTGGAGGAGAACGACAAGCGGCGCTTCGCCTCCTTCTCAACCGCCGAGCCGCTCAGCCGGTATGCCGCCACCTTCACCGCGAAACCGACCGTGATCGGGCGGTCGGGCGGTTCATCCGGTTTGCCGCCGTACTACCAGGAATGGGCGGATTATTTTCCAAACGACCATTGGATCGTCACCCCGCTGCTCGTCCGCGGACGCGGCATCGGCGAATTGCTCCTCGGAAGGGCTCACGGCACATTCGACGCCGACGAGCAATACCTGCTCGCCGCCGTCGCCGGCCAGCTGGCCGGAACCGTGGAACGCGAACAGCTCTTTTCCGCCACCGACGCCTCCCTGCGGCGGCGGGTGGACCAACTCACATCGCTCACCCGTATCTCACGCGAGTTGAATACGACCATCGATCTCCCCTACCTGCTCCAGTTGATCTACGATGAAGCCGTCCGCGTGACCGGCGCGGATTGCGGCCGGATCAGTCTATTGGATCCCAAACGCACATCCTTTCCCAGGCGCCCATTGCTGCACCTGGGCGACCCCCTCGCCGACGGATCCCTCTCGCCCCTGGAGATGGACGTCCTGGAAAGCGGAAAGCCCCATCTGATCTTCGATATCGATGCCGAACGGGCGGCCGCCGACCACGACGGAGTCGTTTCCGCGATCCTTGTGCCGGTCCTCTATCAGCAGCACGCCGTCGGATTGATCCACTTGCATTCCCGGCATCCGGGATGGTTCGACCGCGAATCGCTGGAAATCGTCCAGGCCTACGGAATCCAAATCTCGATCATGGTCGGCAACGCCCAACGCCACGAAGAACAGGCACAGACCGCCGAGGCGCTGCGTCGGCGGGCCCGGCTGCTTTCCACCATCCACCAGACGGGAAAGGTCTCCCTGTCCCGTACGCCGCTTCCCGCCCGGCTGGAAACCGTCGCCCAAAGCATCCATGATGCGCTCGGACTGACCCCGGTGCTGATCGGATCGCTGGGCCGGGATACGCTGGAGTGGCAGGCGCGATCCGGGCTGCCGGATGGGATTTGGCAGGATGTCCTGGCGGCGACCATTTCCCGAAGGACGATCCTGCGGTGGCTGTCGGCGCGGTCCAACATCGAAGGCGGCATCCCGCTTCCGCTGGAAAGGGGCGACGCGGACGCCCGGGCCTTCGCCGCTTTGTTCGGCAAGGAACAGACGGCCCGCGAGATGCTGCTCCTCCCGCTGCGCACATCCACCAACGAGCTGATCGGATTGATCGTCACCGCTTCCGTTGCCAATGCGACTCCCGGGGTCGATTTCCCGTTCCTGGAAATCTTCGCCTCGCAAGCCACCCTCGCCATACAGACCGACATCCTGCAGCAGGCCCTCAGGGAGAAACGGCGTCCCGCCAAGGCGGCGCGGAAAACGGAAGCCCCCGCGGCGGAAGACAGCCGGACTCCGGCTCCGTCATCCTTCGATTTGCAATCCCGCCTGAACCGCCTGTTGGCGCTGATCCAGGTCACCGAATTCCTGTCCGCCCAGGATGATCCGCAAAGCCTGCTGGACACCTTCGCCCAAAACATCCTCGACAGCCACGGCGTCGACGCCGTCCTGGTGGTCGAGGAAGGATCCGGCGGACCGCGGCTCCGCTTGACAAAAGGGAAAACCCCCGCCAAGGCTCAGGTGGAAATGCTGCTCGGCCAACACAATCCGATCCTGAGCATGTTCCAGCGCGGACAGCCCATCCTCTGCCTTGCGATGGACAAGGAACCGATCTGGCAAAACTCGCCCCTGCTGGTAGCATTGCAGGCCCGTTCGTTTCTCTGCTTCCCCATCCGTACCCACTCCCAGACCAAAGCCGTCACCCTGTTGGTTTCGCAGGAACGGACGACACCGTTCCACACCGGCGACGAGGAGCTGTTCCAGCTGCTCGGCGAACAGGTCGCCGTATATCTGGAGAACGCCCGGCTGTTGGAGGACGCCCGCCGGCGCCTGCATGAGGGAGACGTCCTCCTGGAATTCAGCCGCCAGGTATCCGGCCTTGACGCTCCGTTGATTCTGCAATCATTGGTCGACCAGACGCGCAATGCCATTCCCGAAGCCGAGGGGACGATGGTCGCTTTGTGGGACAGGGAACAATCGGCGGTGTCGATCCGGGCGGTTTCCGGATACGCCAACGCCGGGCACCTGCTGCGGATCGCCTGCGCACCCGGCGAGGGACTTCCGGGGCAGACGTTCCAGGCCGGCCAACCCGTCCATTGGCCGCAGGTCGACATGGCGGCGGACTTCAACCTGTCCGCTCAAAACCTGGAAGCCTACCGGAACGGGAGTATGGGGTTGATCCCGGCGTCGGCGCTGGGCGTACCGTTGCAAGCCGGGGAGCATTTACTGGGAATTTTACTTTTGGAAAATTTCAGCGCACCGCAGATGTTCGCAAAAAACCATGAGGAAGTGGCGCTCTCGTTGGCCAATCAAAGTGCGTTGGCGCTGGAGAAAGCCCGGCTCTTCCAGGAGATGACCGACCGGACGCGCGAGCTGGACGAGCGCGCCTCGCACCTGGCGCTGATGAACCGGCTGACCAATACGGCCATCACCACCAGCAATGAACGGTCGCTGTTGCAGACCGCCTGCCGCGAATTGGCCGCCGCCTTCAACGTCCCCCAATCCGCCGCCGTGTTGATTGAAGGGGGCCGCCCGGCCGCCGCCGTTGTCGCGGAACACATCTACCCCGGCCGTCCGTCGGCGGCGGGGATGAG
The DNA here is from genome assembly GCA_046260075.1 of Anaerolineales bacterium. Lineage (GTDB taxonomy): Bacteria > Chloroflexota > Anaerolineae > Anaerolineales > RBG-16-64-43 > JAFGKK01. The sequence goes on from JBJYXS010000115.1 coordinate 4,608, forward strand.
CGTGCCGTTGCGCGGCTCCCTGGCGATCGATACGATCCTGCAAACCCGGTCACCGATGCAATTGGAGAACCCGCAGGACGACCCGCGCTCGGGTTCGCTTCGCGGCTGGCTGGAGCGCCGTCAGGTGATGTCGCTCCTGATTCTCCCGCTGCTGATTTCCGGCGAAGCGGCCGGGTTGATCCTGATCGAAAGCCCGGAGTTGCACGCCTTTTCCCTGGCCGACCTTTCCTTGGCACAGACGGTATCCGCCCAGCTCGGACAGGCGCTGGAAAACGTACGCCTGCATCAAACCTCACACGCCCTGGCCACCGACTTGGAACACCGCGTCATCGAACGCACCACGGCGCTCGATCGGGAACACCAGCGGGCGGAAGCCTTGCTGCGCATCAGCACCGAACTGGTGGTCAGCCTGGATCTGGAGCAAGTCCTGACCCGCGCGCTGCAGCTGGTCAACGAAGCGATCGGCGCGGACCAGGCGGCGATCGTCCTCCTGGATCCGCAGACTCAGATGCTGATCTACCGGGCGTCGCTGGAAAAGGATTCGGCCCTGCCGAGCGGCGGCCGATCGCTTCCCTTCCACGCCGGCGAAGGCTTGGCCGGCTGGGTCATCCAACAGCGGCAAGCGGTCATCCTGCCGGATCTGGAAAAGGATCCGCGATGGGTCCACCTCTACCCGGACGAACCCATGCGGTACCGCAGCGCCTTGGCCGTGCCGCTGATGGTGGGTGCGGATGCGTTGGGGGCATTGCTGCTGCTGAGCCACGATCCCTCGGTGTTCAACCCCGAACAGCTCCGCCTGGCGTCGGCCGCGGCCAACCAGGTGGCCGCGGCGATCAACAACGCCGAACTGTACCGGCTGATCCGCGAACAAGCCGATCGCCTGGGCAACCTGGTGCGGAGTCAACAGGTGGAATCGCGAAAATCCCGGGCCATGCTCGAAGCCATCGCCGACGGCGTGCTGGTGACCGATGAGCACCAGAAGATCGTCCTCTTCAATGACGCCGCCGGAAGGCTGCTGGACCTGAACCGCGGCCAGGTGATCGGCCACCCGGCCGGCGAATTCATCGGCCTGTTCGGAAAGGCCGGCCGGTCGTGGCAGGAACACCTCCAACTCTGGCGGACCGATCCGGCGGCCGCCGGCGCCGGCGAATACCTGGCCGAGCGAATCACCCTCGACAGCGGCAGGGTCCTGTCCGTGCACCTGGCTCCCGTCAGCAGCGGCGAGGAATTCATCGGCACGGTGGCCGTCTTCCGCGACATCACCCAGGATGTGGAAATCGACCGCCTGAAATCCGAATTCGTCGCCACCGTCTCGCACGAACTGCGCACACCGATGACCTCCATCCGGGGATACGTGGAAATCCTGTTGATGGGCGCCATGGGGCCGCTTAACGACGACCAACGCCGTTTTCTGCAAATCGTCATGGAAAATTCCAACCGGCTGGAAATGCTGGTCAGCGATCTGCTGGACATTTCCCGGATGGAATCCGGACAGATCCGGTTGAATCTCGACGTGGTGGAAATTCCGGAAATGCTGGAGGAAGCCGCGGAATTCGTCCGCCAGCGATGCCTTAAGGAAGAAAAGCCGCTGGAAGTCAACCTCGATATCGAACCGGATCTTCCATCGATCCAGGCCGACCGCACCCGGCTGACCGAAATCCTCCACAACCTCACCGACAACGCCTTCCTGTATACTCCCACAGGCGGAACGGTGACCCTCCGCGCCAGCTCCCGGCCCGGCGGCGTGGCAATCGATGTATCGGATACGGGGATCGGGATCACGCCCGCCGATCGCGAACGGATCTTCGAACGGTTTTATCGCGGCGAGCATCCGGTGGTCATGGCCACCTCCGGGACCGGTCTCGGCCTGCCGATCACCAAACGGCTGGTGGAAATGCACGGCGGGTCGATACAAGTGGAAAGCAGCGGAGTGCCTGGCGAGGGAAGCACAATCCGTGTTATCCTTCCCCGGGACGCGGTACAATCCTTATAAGGACGGGAGTCATGGCCAAGATACTCGTCGCCGAAGATGAGCGTGATATCCGGGATTTGATCGTCTTTACGCTGACCTACGGCAAGCACCAGGTGGTGGCGGTCAGCAACGGCGAGGAAGTCCTGGAAAACACGCGCCGCGAACAGCCGGATCTGATCCTGCTCGATGTGCGCATGCCGCGCATGACGGGGTACGAAGCCTGCCGCCGCCTGAAGGCGGACCCCACCCTGCGCCACATCCCGGTGATCTTTCTATCCGCCAAGGGTCAGGAAGCCGAAGTGCAAACCGGCCTGGAAGCCGGCGCCGCCGAATACATCCTTAAGCCTTTTTCCCCCGATCAGTTGAACAAACGCATAATGGAGATCTTGAAGAAGGGGCAAGATACCTGATCCGGCCGGGTCGGCTGTCTTTTTCGAGATCGCCCCGCCGAAGAACCCCGCTACCGCACAGACGCACAGCCCGCAGATGTTATCGCCGCCTGTCCGGCAAAGAGGGCAATGCGCTATCGCTGCGCTGCTACATATCCAGGTAGTACGTCATATGCTGCAAGCGGGCCGCCGGATCGATGTTCTGCACGGTAATGCCCTTGGGCACCGTAAGCGTGGTAGGGGCGTAATTGAGGATGGCTTTCACTCCGGCCCGGACCAGCAAATCCGCCACCTTCTGGGCAGCGGCGGCCGGAACGGCGAGCATGGCGATTCGAATCTTCGCCGTCCGCACTTTTTCCACCAGGACATTCATATCCTCGATGGGATATTCGGACAGCGTCTGACCGATCTTGGCCGAATCGCTGTCGAATACCATGCGGATTCTAAATCCACGGTGGCGGAAGCCTTGGTAGTGGGCAACGGCCCGACCCAGGTCGCCCGCCCCCACTAAAACCACTTCCCATACGCGGTCCACCTTCAGGATCCGCCGCAGTTGTTCCACCAGGAAGGGGATGTTGTAGCCCAATCCCTGCTTGCCGAACTCCCCGAAATAGGATAGATCCTTACGGATCTGGGCCGAGGTCAACCCCAGGCGGGCGCCCAGTTCCAAGGAAGATGTGATCTCCTGACCTTCGGCGGCAAGCGTCTTAAGCGTGCGCAGATATAACGGCAACCGGCCGACGACGATATCCGGTATGGGCTTGACAGAAGCGGATTTGTGAGGCATCTCTTGCTCCATCCGCCCTGAACGGCGCGGCAAAAGATGGTAAACTGCGTTTGAGAAATGTATCACAATTGAGGCGTTTGGGCAAATTATGTTCCTTGATGAGGCGAATATCACCGTCCGCTCGGGACAGGGCGGAGACGGAATGATGCACTTCCACCGGGAGAAATACGTCACCCGCGGCGGGCCGGACGGCGGTGACGGGGGCCGGGGCGGAAGCGTCTTCCTCGAAGTCGATGGTAAATTAAATACGCTGTTCCGTTTTCGGCGGCTGCGGAAGTTCCGTGCCGAAAACGGCGCCAAGGGCGGAACCAACAACCGGACGGGAAAATCCGGCGCCGATCTGGTCATTCCCGTGCCGCCGGGAACGATGGTGCGCGTTGCACAGAGAGGAGAGCTGATCGGCGATCTGACCGAGCCCGGCCAGCGGATCCTCGTGGCGCGCGGCGGCCGGGGCGGGCGGGGAAATCCGCATTTCGCCTCGTCCCGCAATCAGGCTCCGCACGTCGCCGAAAAAGGCGAACCGGGAGAACAGAAGGGACTGCACCTCGAACTTCGGTTGATCGCCGACATCGGGCTGGTGGGGGCTCCCAACGCCGGAAAATCTACATTTCTCGCGGCCGTGACCGCCGCCAAGCCGAAAATCGCCCCCTACCCCTTCACCACCACCGAACCCAACCTGGGCGTCGCCGCTCTGGACGGCTATCGGACCATCGTCCTGGCCGACATTCCCGGCCTGATCGAAGGCGCTCATGCCGGGATCGGCCTGGGGTTCTCCTTCCTGCGGCACATCCAGCGCACACGCGTGTTGATCCACCTCCTGGACGGGGCGGGCGCCGACCCGATGGCGGATTTTTCGCAGATCAACACCGAACTGGCGCTCTTCGATCCGGAGTTGCGGCGCAAACCGCAGCTCGTCGCCGTCAATAAAATGGATTTGCCCGAAGCCCATGAAGCCTATGACCGGCTGCGGGAAGCCTTGCGCGAAAAAGGATTCGAATGCTTCTCCGTTTCCGCACTTACCCGCCAAGGCACCCGGGAGATCCTGTACCGCGCCGCGCAGCTGGCGGATGAATTGCCGCCACACGACGCCAAGGAGAAGGAACTCCCCCTCTACCAGGCTGCGGAGGACCCTTCCGCCTTCACCATAGAACGGGAGGCCGACCGAATCTGGCGGGTGCGGGGCAAACGGATCGAACGCGCCGCGGAGATGACGTATTGGGAGATGGACGAAGCCGTCGCCCGTTTCCAGCGCATCTTGGAGTTGTTGGGAATTTATCAGGCGCTTCGGGAGGCCGGCGTGCAGGAAGGCGATTCCGTACGGATCGGAGAATACGAGCTGGAATGGAAGGATTAGGAATCCTCGGCGGAACGTTCGATCCTCCGCATAACGCCCACCTGACATTGGCGGAAGAAGCGTTGCGCCAGCTGCCGATCGCTCGCGTGCTGTGGGTGCTGACCCCGGATCCGCCCCATAAGGACGACCGGATCACACCGTACACGCTGCGACGCGCCATGCTGCAAGCGGCGATCGCAGGACGCCCCTCCTTCGAGCTCAGCGAAGTGGAGGCCGAACGGCGCGGTCCGCACTACATGGTGGATACGCTGCGGATCCTGCACAAGCGCCTTCCGGAGCATCACTTCATCCTGCTGCTGGGCGGCGATTCGCTGCGCGACATGATCCGCTGGCACCGTCCGAAACGATTGATCCGCCTCTGCACGCTCGCCGTGCTGCGGCGCCCCGGAGTCCGGGCCAACATGTCCCGGTTGGAAAAATTCGTTCCCGGAATCGCCCGCCGGACGAAGATCATCCACGCACCGCCGATGAACATCTCCTCCACCGGAATCCGCCGCCGGATCCGCCAAGGCAAAGAAATCACCGGCCAGGTGCCGCAAGCCGTCGAGGAGATCATCCGCTCAAACGGGCTGTACCGATAATCCTGTCATTGCGAGGAGGGTTGCAGCGGGAAGATCGCCCGCTGCAACCCTCCTCG
>JBJYXS010000116.1:0-1725 GCA_046260075.1 Anaerolineales bacterium
TGTTCTTTCGGGCAATCCTCACATCGGAAGTACATACCGGCGGATTGATATGGCCAAGACATCGCCGCTTCCCGTATGGGTCCTCAACCTAAAGCAAGACAAGCATCGATTGCGCTTCATGCGAAGGCAGTTGCGAGACCTGAGGCTGGAATTCACTGTGGTCGATGCCGTTAACGGCAATCTGCTGACCGCCGAGGATTGGAAACGATATTCCAAAGAAAAGGCGATGCGGGTTTCCGGCAGGGAATTGACTCCCGGTGAGGTCGGCTGCGCTCTTTCCCACGCCCGGATGTGGGAACGCATGGACCGCGAAAATCTCCGGGAGGTATTGATCCTCGAAGACGACGTCCTGATCAGCGAAGCACTACCCCGCATCCTCGCCAAACGCTCCCGGCTGCCCAAGGACTGGGAGATGGTGAATTTTTCCACCGACGCCCCACAGGAACCCTTCGGGCGTTTCCTCACCGACATCTATCGCGCTTCGCGGCACAAGGATTGGGCCGACCGGAGCAGCGCCTACCTGCTTCGCTTGCGGGGCGCCCGAAAATTGCTGCAGCATGTATACCCGATCGGCCACACCGCCGACGGTCTGACGTGGAGAACCGATATTACGGGGCTGGTTTCCTATGGCATATACCCCCGGGTGGTGATCCTCAGTGAACTGGACAGCAGTATTTGGAGTGAGGGGGGAATCCGATCGCCCGGCTTTGCGGCCCGGAAATATCGGGAGTTCCTCGCCATGGGGAGGGCGACAGCGGTGTTCTTCGGCATGGCGCCGTTGATCCGCAAGATACGCGATCGGTTCCAATCCGCTCGTCGCCCTATTTCACCGCCCGCAAACAAGTGATCAGGGGATAATCCCGGTCGATCGGGTTCAGAACGGAGGCCGGGATCTCTTCGGCGGCAAGACCGTACAGGTAAGCTGTGGCCAGACGGACGTTGCCGAAAAATTCCACCGACACCTTTTCCCGGCCGAACACATCGGCGAACAGCCGCCGGGCGGCATCCGGCGTCATCCGCCAGTAATCCCCCCAGTGATCGGCGTCGTATCGGCTGATCTGTGAAATCGTCGGGATGGTGACCAGCGCCGTCCCGCCATCCTTCAGCATCCGGTGCAGGTTCTTCACTACCGCGTGGATGTCGTAGATCACATGCAGCGTCTGGGTGATCACCAAGCAATCGAACACGCCGGTTGGAAGGCCCTCGCCGGTGGCCAGATCGCCGACCAGGGTGGCTTCCGGATTCCCCGCCATCGCATGCAGGACGTCGACCCGGGTGACGCGTTCCCCGCCGAATTTCAACAGGTACTGCTTGCCCTCCACTTCCAACGCTCGGCCGCGGATATCGTCGGCATGCCGCTCGAGAAATCGTTCGATGAGCAGCCGGTCGATGGGTGTTCCGCGGTCGAAGGCGAAACGGCGGCTGGCCGGCTCCGCCGGCAGCGGAAGGATCCCGGGCGGCCAGAACCGCCATCGGTTGACCGTCCGCCGAAGAAATGTCCATAACTTGAAAAATCGTTTACGTTTTGCCATCAAGAGAATCCTACCCGAAGCGACCCGCCCGTTCAAATGGCATCCGATGGATTCCGGCGCGCTACGCGGTAATCCTCCGCCCGAAGGCCTTCCCGGCATGCGGACAGGCAAGCGCCGCCCAACGGCGCAATCTCACGGGAGATGGAAAATCCAGTAATGCCCGAAGATCACCTCCGGGGTTTCTCCAAGCAGG
>JBJYXS010000117.1:0-2670 GCA_046260075.1 Anaerolineales bacterium
CATCCACCGGGAGGGAAACGATGAAAACTTCATTCCGCTTTCTGGCCGCGGCATCGGCCTGCATCATCCCCTTCTGCCAAGTCCTGGCAACCGCATCGCCCGTCCTCGCCCAGGAGCCGCACTGCCGTCCGGTGACCGAGGCGCTCGCAGCCGGCGAGATCACCCTTTCGATCGAAGCCAACGAGGATACGTTCTTCAACGAACCGCTGACCTATGACACCGAAAACATATCCGGCGGCGAGGTGAATTTCTGCTTTCCGGCCGGGATGACCATGATCTCGGGGAACGGTTCCGCGCAGAACCTGATCCTCACCCGGACGGTGGAGGTCTTCCTTGGACCGGGCGAATCCCGCCAGGGACGGCTGGCGGCCGCCTGCGTAAACCTCGAGAAGCACGCCCCGGAGGCCGGCACGTCCTTCCAACCGGGCCCGATGGCGGCCGGCGACGTGCTGGCCGTGGCTCTGGCGATCGAGCGCAACGACGCTCAGGGTTCGATCGGCGCCCAGCTGGCTCTTTGGGCGGTGACCGACGGATTTACATTGGATGTAGAAGGCGGATCGGATTCCGAAACCGCGGAGATGTTCCGCCTGATCGCCCCCATCCTGTGCCTGGCCAAGGACGAGTTGGAACTGGGCCAAAGGCTGCTGGAGGAGGCCGGAACCGACGCCCGACTATTCGAGGGTGATTCGTCAAGCGGCCTGGCATTCTGTGAACGCCTTGGATACCCGACCGATATCAACCAATTGATGCTGATCATCGGACGCTATTCCGCCCTCACAATCTGCTGCTGCGGCGGCGGATGCGGGCTGATGTTGATCGTGCTCGCCGTCGGAGTCGTACTGATCATCCGCTCCCGGAAACGCTGACGGAAGCCGTTTTCTCCATTTACAAAAGTGCGCGGGCCGATCTTCGCGGCCCGCGCTTTTTCTGTTGGTTTACTATATTCAACTTCGCGGTTTTACTTCCCGGCCGGCCGCATCCCGCGCCGGTTCTTCGATAACATCCGGTAAAGAACCGCCGTCACCGGCACGGCGATCGTGCACAATACGATTCCCAGCAGCGTTGAGAGGTTGATCTCCCGCCGGAGAACCGCGTCGACCGTCCAGGTCGCCGCCATCAGCACCAATCCCGCGATTAACACCAGATAGGCGGCTTTTTTCATGGTGATTAACCCGATCAGCACCAAACCATTAAACAGCAACATAAAGGCGTGGACCCAGACCGTTCCTACATCGAACGGCTCGCTCCCGGCCGCCATTTGAAGAAGCCCGTACACGTGGATGAGGATGCCGGTCGCCAACAAGGCTAGCGGGTACAGGACGAGGAAGGACAGCTCCTCAACCAGATGCCGAATTCGGTGGATTATCACATCCTCCTGTGGGTTCGGAAATCCATGACCGGCAGGGTTTCTCAAACAACCTGACCCTCCGGACAATATCTCCGATGATTATCTCCTTCACCCCGCGCTCGGAAAAACCCGCCTGTTCATAGTACCGGCACAGGATGGTGTTTTCCGCCAAGCAGTCCAACCGCAGGAAGGCGCGGTTTTCTCCGGTGGCGTAGGCTTCCGCCCACTGCAGGATGCTGCGTCCGATCCCATGCCCCTTCCAACGGCGGCGCACGGCCAGGGAGTGGATGTATAGCGCTTCCCCGGGATTCTCTTCCCACAGGCCGGGATCGGATTCGAGCAACCGGAAAACGCCCACCGTCTCGCTCCCGATCTTTGCCAGACGGAATTCCCCGCGCTCGAGGCGTTGTTGCACCCATCCTGTGGTGATTGGGAACGGCCACTGGTCGATTCCCGAATCCGCCAGCCACTTCCGGATCTCCTCCAGGATCTCGAGGATTTCCTCCCGGTCCGACGGCCCGGCGGACGATATCTCTATCCGGCGCATCCGCAACGGTTATTCCACCGCTTTGGCAATTGCCGCCGCCCACTTTTCAATTGCTTGCCAATCCCGGAAATCGCCGGTCTCAGCCTTGACTTGCCGGAGGATCCATTTTTCCAGGAAGTTGATCCTGCCCGGGTCTACGTTGCCGTGAAAAACGGCGAAATCCTGCGGTTTGATCCGTTCGACGACCGGCTGGAGGGATTTCGGCATGTACATCCCCTCGGCCAGCTTCTTCGGATCGCCCTTTCCGGAAGGGCCGCTGGCGAACAGCCAGATTTTCTTTTGGGCGAGCGCCGCCTCGTTGTCTTGCAGAAACTTCGCGGCTTCCTTATGCCACTGGCCCATATACAGCGCACTCCCCAGCACGACGGCCGGATACGGGGTGAGGTCCTCTACTTGTTTTACGTCCACAACGTCGACGTTCGTGCGGGAACGCCGGATGACCTCGCCGATCCGCTCCGCGATTTCGCCCGTGGAGCCGTACTTGCTGGCATAGGCGATAAGAATTTTCTTTGCCATACTCACCTCCGGTGCCCGATTGGATGAATAATCGCGCCGTTTCGAATAATGCCGAAAGATAACTCCAGCCCTGCGATGGCAGCATGTGGTGCGCCGCCGGGATTCATGGATAATATTCTACCTCTATAACGATGGATCGGGCCACGAAAAACCGTTTTCCGATTCCGTTCCTTATTCCTCTCCGACCGACATCATTGCATCGCCGGCCGGCGTCCATTTCTGCGCCACCTGCGATGGTCCCTTCTATAAAGGAGCGGAA
>JBJYXS010000118.1:0-7541 GCA_046260075.1 Anaerolineales bacterium
CCGCATTGTTCCTGATCGCCTTCGGCGCAGTCGGGGCAAGCCTGGGATGGTGGGGAATGTACCGCGCATCCACGCTACGGGTCCGGACGGATAATTACCGGCGCGTCCTGCGCGATCTGCAATCCCGGCGCGGCGATCTTTTCGATCGAAACGGACTTCCCCTGGCGGTCACCGTCGGCGAACCCGGGAGCTATATGCGGGAGTACCCGGACCCCGCCGCGGCGCCCGTTATCGGATTCACCACCGCCTTCTACGGCCAGGGCGGAATGGAATCCGCCTTGGATTCCTGGTTGCGCGGAGAAGCCGGCCGCAGCGAGTTCGAATTATGGTGGTACGAAACAATCCTGGGTATCCATCTGGAGGGGGCCGACGCCAAGTTGACGATCGACCGGTCGCTTCAGGATCACGGAAGTATCTGGTTCGAAGAATTGGCCGGCTCCGCCGTCGTCATGCGCGCCGGCAGCGGCGATATCCTCGCCCTCATCTCGCAGCCTACCTTCGACCCGGCGACGCTTGGGGAGGAATATGAAGCGCTGGCGGCCGATCCCGTTTCGCCGCTCCTCAACCGGGCCACTCAGGGATTGTATCCGCCGGGATCCATGCTGCTTCCTTTCTTCTCCGCCGAATCCCTGGAACACAACCGAAGCCTGGGAGAATCCGATCCCTGTGCGGAAGTGCTGATGGATTGGATCCTTGCGAATCCCGGAATCCCGGATGGAGTCCTCGACCGGTTCCGATTCAACCGCGATCCGCTGTTGGATCTTCCGACGGCGAACGTCCCCGGCCTTTCCTTTCCGACCGGCCGGACAGCAGTACTGCGCGAATTCACCGGGGACGGCACGATCCTGGTGAGCCCGATGCAGATGGCGTTGGCTTTCTCCTCCCTCGCCGCGGGCGGCATGGCTCCCGCGCCGCAATTGGTCCTGCGCCTTGAGACGCCCGACGGCTGGATCAGGCCCGAACCGAAAAGCCACCCGCTGGCGATGGTTCCTTCCGGAACCGCCCGGCATGTGCGGGAACTGTTGATCGGCGGCGAGGGAAATACCGCCGAGTGGTTCGGCTGCGGATCATCCGGCCAACCCGCCGGCGGAATCTCCTGGTATGCGGGAATGCAGAACGGCGGCGCGGATCCGGCGGTCGTGATCGTCGCGCTGGAGGGCAAGCCGGCCGATGCCGTCCATATCGGAAGAAAACTGCTCGCGTTGTTGGAGGATGTGGAGTAGACCGCGGCTCGTCATGCCCGCGTGTACTTGGCGGGCATCCAGCGGCTTTCCCTCTATTGCGAAAAAGACACTGGATCCCCGAACCCCCGGGAAGGCCATCCGGGGGCAGGCAGGCACGAACACTCGGGGATGACAGTGTGCGGCTATCCTCGGGGATGACGGCGTGCGGCTATGCTCATGGATGACGGGTTGTTGGTACACTCAGGGATGACGAACGGGCGCACCCGCGGGGAATACCCGGTGATGTGGGGAAAACATTCGCAGGGCGCCGCAAGGCGGCAAATGGGAAATGGCTGAATTCACCATCCGATCCATCCGCGCCGAAGACCATAAGTGGATCCGGCGGCTCATCCGCGAGAGGTGGGCGGGCGAATTCGTCATCGTCCACGGCACGACCTTCCACCCCGCCCAGCTGCCCGGCTTCCTGGCCGAGGCGGCGGGCCGGAACGCCGGATTGCTGACCTGCGCCGTCACGCCGGAGGCCTGTGAGATCGTAACCCTCGACAGTCTGTCGCCGGGACGGGGAATCGGCACGGCGCTGGTCGACGCCGCACGGGAACTCGCGGCGCGGAAAGGATGCCGCCGGCTCTTCGCGGTGACGACCAACGACAATCTGCATGCGCTGCGGTTCTATCAGCGGAGGGGTTTTGTGCTTGCCGCCTTGCGGCCGAACGCCGTGGACCAAACGCGGAAACGCAAACCCATTCCGCTGCGGGGCGAGAACGGCATTCCGATCCGGGACGAGTTGGAATTGGAATTGTTGCTGGAATAGCGCCGGGCTTCTCCCCCCGCACGACGGTTTATTGTTTGCGATCCTTCCCCGGTATGTCGTCGAACATCACCAGATTGCGCGGACCGCGCCGGTGGGCTTCCCATAAAGCGGAGGAGGCATGGGACAGCAATTCCTGGGCGTTGATCCCGTCTCCCCCCGGATGGGAGGCCAACCCGGCGCAGATCGACACCCCGAATTCGTGCAGATCGCGGGTGACCTGTTTTCCCTTGAACTGATCGACCAAGCGTTGGGCCGCTCTGCGTGCGCCGTCGGCATCCGATTCCGGCATGACCACCAGGTAATTGCCCTGGAAATGGCCCGGCATGTCCACCTCGCGCAGCCCCGTATGGAGGATATTGGCCAGGTAGGAACGGGCGCTTTCGAGAATGTTGGTGGTGGGATCCTCGTCAAAGCAAAGTCCGATGTATACCAGGGAGATCGGGCCGGGGTACCGTTTGGCCCGCAGCACCTCGCTGTCGAGAAGCGATTCGAGCATATTTTGCGGATACAGCCCGGTTTTCCTGTCGAGACGAGCATCCTGATCCATAGACACCTTCCCGCCGGATACCATCCCTTCCAACACCCCGCCGCCATCCCATTTAATACCGAAAATCAAAATTTAGCAAACGGATCATCCGATCCGGGATCAAACCCCGCCGACAGACGCCAGACTCCCGGGGCCGTCTTTTTGGGCTTGAGTCAGCGCCTGAGGGGCGGCGGCCAGCAACCGCGCTATCGAAATCCCATCGCCGTCCGGGCGCCGGCTTCTCCGGTGGCGGGAAGGATCACCAAGAAATTGCCGTTATACACCCCCGGAAGGTCCGCTTCCCGGAGATTGGCGTTCAACGGATGGGCGACGGACGACGGCGCGCTTTCCACGACTTCGGGCGAGGGTTGGCAAAATACTGGATGGCGATATGGAGGAGGGATACGGGACCGAGATACCTGCGCGAGCGGTTCACTTCATGCGCCAGCAGCGTTTCCAGCATCCGCTGCGGGAACAAGCCGGTCGATTTGCCGATTCGGTCGGATGACACCATCGGACTCCTTCCAATGCGCGGCATCCCACGCCGGTGCGGGCCGGCCTACGGGTTCTTTTTCAACCGCAGGAATTTCCTTTTTCCCACTTGGAGAACCGGCTCCCCGTCCAGCGCGACCACGGCGTTGGGATCCTTCACCGCCTCGCCTTCCAACCGGACACCGCCCTGTTCGATCAGACGGCGGGCATCGCTTTTGCTCTTGGCCAGGCCGTTCTCGGCCATCAGATCGACCAGCCGCTTCCCATCCGGAACAGCCATCACCGGAATATCCGCGGGCAGTGACGACTGTTGAAATACCAGCCGGAATTGTTCCTCGGCCGATTGCGCCTCTTTCGGGCCGTAATAGATCTCGACGATTTCACGCGCCAGCTGCATCTTGGCGTCCCTAGGATGCAGCTGGCCGGATTGCAGGTCCTGCTCCTGCTTGGCAATCCGGTCCGGGGCAAAGCGGGTCAGCAGCCGGTAATACAACGGCATCGCCGTATCCGGCACGCTCATCACTTTGCCGTACATGTCTCCGGGCGGGGCCATCAGGGGGATATGGTTGCCCAGGCTTTTGCTCATCCGCACCACGCCGTCGGTTCCGGGCAGGATCCCCAGCAGCACGCCGATATTGGGCCGGACGCCGTAGAATTCCATGATCTTCCGCCCGGCGGTGATGATGTTGAACAGCTGATCGGTCCCGCCCACCTGGACGTCCGCCCGCAGGGCATAAGCATCGTACCCCTGCATGATCGAATAGAAAAATTCGTGCAGGTAAATGGCGTCGCCCTTATCCCAGCGCAGACGGAAGTTTTCACGGGTGGTGAACTGCTGGACGGTGAAATTGGACCCCAGCCGGATCAACTCGGCGAAGGACAGCTTGGAGAGCCACTCGGAATTATGACGGACTTCGGTTTTCCCGCGATCCAATACCCGGAAAGCCTGCTCGGCATAGGTGCGGCCGTTCTCGCGGATCTTCTCTTCCAACAGCTGCGGGCGCAGCGTGTTGTGATCGGATGGATCGCCCACGCGGGCGGTGTAATCGCCGATCAGGAAAATCACCGAATGGCCCAAATCCTGGAACTGGCGCAGTTTGCGCATGGTCACGGTGTGGCCCAGGTGAAGGTCGGAGGAAGTGGGATCGTATCCGCAATACACCCGCAGGGGCCGTTTTTCTTTTCCGGCCTGGATCAGACGCTCGCGCAATTCCCCGGCCATCGCCTGCTGCAGATCCGGATCTCCGTATTCGGTTCCCTGCATGAGGATGGCCACTTGCTCTTCGATCGCCGGTTTCGACATGATTGCTCCCGTTCGGATGGAATGCGGTGCGGTAACGCCCGTGGGCCGGCATTATAGCATCAAGACCGGTTTTTCGGCTGAAAACAGGGGGTATCTCCCGATGGTATAATCGTTTCTCGGCACTGTCGTACCCATTCTATTGCGGTTTTCTTGGTGTTTTCCGGGAGAATACATTGGCCAACCCGCTGCAATGGCTGCTCGGCCTGATCACATTGGATATCAGCATCGACCTAGGGACCGCCAATACATTGGTGAACGTCCAGGGGAAGGGAATCGTCATCAACGAACCGTCGTGGGTGGCGATCGAAAAGAAATCCCGCCGGGTGCTGAAGGTCGGCCGGGCCGCCAAGGAGATCATCGGACGGACTCCGCCCAACGTGCTGACGATGCGCCCCATCCGGGACGGCGTGATCTCGGAATTCGATGCCACGGCCACGATGCTGGAATATTTCATCCGCCGGGTGATCAACCAGAGCGTCGTCCCGGTCCCGCTGACCCGGGTGATCGTCGGCGTTCCGGCGGGGGCGACCAGCGTCGAGCGCCGGGCGGTGATCGACGCCGCCACGTCGGCCGGCGCACGCGAGGCGCTGCTGGTCGAGGAACCGGTGGCGTCGGCGATCGGCGCCGCGCTGCCGATCCGCGGCGTCCACAGCACGATGCTGATGGATATCGGCGGCGGCACGACCGAGATCGCGATCTTTTCCGCCCGCAAGATCCTGCTGGCCAATTCGATCCGCGTCGCCGGGGATGAGATGGACGAGAACGTGATCACGTATTTGCGCGATAAATACAACCTGCTGGTCGGCCAGGCAATGGCCGAACAGGCCAAGAAGACGGTCGGCGCCGCCGCTCCGCTGGGGGAAGAAAAGGTCATGTCCGTCCGCGGCCGCAACCTGATCACCGGGTTGCCCGAGGAAGTCGAGATATCCTCGATCGAGATGCGCGAAGCGCTGGCCCCTTCCCTGCGCACCATTTCGCAGTCCCTGAAGGATGTGCTCGAACAGGCGCCGCCCGAGATCATGGCCGACCTGCTCGATTCCGGATTGTGCCTGACCGGCGGAGGCGCCCTGTTGAACGGCCTTCCGGACCGGCTCAGCGAGGAATTCAAAATCCGCGTCTGGCGCGCCGATGATCCGCTGACCTGCGTCGTGCGCGGCGCCGCCGCCGTGCTGGCGGGGCTCAACCAGAACCGTGAGTTCCTCGCCTCCTCCGAACGGGATTACCGTTCCAAAAGATAGCCCGTTGATTCCCTTTCGGTCCTCCACTCCTTCCCCATGCCCCCTGCCCGCAAACGTCTGCTGTTAGCCTCCGCCTTCCTTCTGGCCGCGCTCGGCCTGGTGCTCCTCGGACAGGCGGGAATGATCAGCCCGATCAAGGATCTCGCCTTGCGCGGGGTTACCGGCGCGCAACGTTCGATCACCACCGCCTTCTTCAACATCCGCGACTTCCTGACCGCCCCGCGCAATCTGCAGGAGCTGATCCAAAGGAACAGCCAACTCGAACAGCGCATCGCCGAGCTGGAGGCGGAAGTGGTCACCCTGCGCGAGCAGGCCGCCGATGTGGACCGTCTGAACGCGCTGCTCGGCACCGCGAGAGACCACCCGGAAAACCGCTACGTCGCCGCAAAGGTGATCGGACGCGATACCAGCCCATTCCTCCATTACCTGATCCTCGACAAGGGATCCGACATGGGGATCCGCCGCGGCATGCCGGTGGTGAACGAGAAGGGATTGGTGGGAAGGATCACCGAGGTCAGCGCCACAGCGTCGAAACTGCAGCTCATCACCGATCCGGATTCGTCCATCAACGCGCGGGTCCAGGAAAGCCGGTCGGAGGGAATCCTGATCGGGCTGCCGACCGGAGAACTGCAATTGACCTACCTCTCCCAGGACATTCCGGTCAACGTGGGCGAAATCGTCGTCACCAGCGGTCTGGGCGGCGGTTTCCCGCCGGAAATCCTCATCGGACGCGTCGTCAGCGTCCACCACCGCGATTACGAGCTGTACCAGACCGCCATTATCGAACCGCGCAGCGACTTTACCCGCCTGGAGATGGTCCTCATCATCACCAATTTCGAACCCGTCCTGATCGATCCGCTCCTGGAGCAGTAGCCCCGGTCCCGCTATGATTTGGTGGATCGCCGTCCCGTCGATGGCATTTGTCGCTCTGCTGCAAACCACGATCCTCCGTCAGATCACGTTTCTGGACGGAAGTCCGGACCTGCTGTTGGTAGTGGTGGTTTGCTGGAGTCTGAACCGCCCCGAGGAAGGCATGGGGTGGGCGTTGTTCGCCGGCTCCTTTTCCGACCTCTTCACGGGCGGACCGTTCGGGCTCACCGCCGTCGCCTACCTGGCCGCATCCTTCGCCGTCGGTTATCTGCACGGACGGCTTCGCACGCACAGCCCCATGGCGGTGATGGCCATCACCCTGTTCGGGACCATGCTGGCCCACTTGGTGATGATCATCCTGCTGCTGCTGTTCGGATGGCGGCTGGAGATCGGATACGTGATTCCATACATCAGCCTGCCCGCAGCCTTCCTGAACACCCTTTGTGCCGTTCCGGTCTACCTCACCCTGCACAGGCTGCACATCGCCGGAACTCCCATCCTGGCACAGGAGGAGGAATGAGGACCTCCTCCGGCGAGAACCGCGTCAGCCCGGGCCGGATCCGTTTCTTCCTGACGGCGATGGTCGTTCTGTTCATAGTCTTCACCCTGCGGCTGTTCTTCCTCCAGGTCATCCAGGGCGATTACTTCCTGGCGCTGGCCGAGGAGAACCGGACCCAGACCGTCCACATCCCCTCTTCGCGGGGCGTGATCTACGACCGCAACGGCGTCCTGCTGGCGCGGAACATGCCCTCCTACAATATCACGATCACCCCGGCCGACCTGCCCGTCAGCGAGGCGGAAATCCAGGCCATCTATCAATCCCTTTCCACGCTGACCGGCGTGCCGATCCGCGTGCCGGGTTCGCGGCCTTCCGCCGAATGCGCCCCGGGGCGGGGAATCGCCGATCTGGTGGACGAATGGATCGATCTGGCGCCCTACCGGGCGGTGAAAATCCAGTGCGACGCGGATCCGACCATCGCGAAAATCGTCCAGGAACGCGCAGCCGACATGCCGGGCGTGGGCGTCGAGGTTTCGGCCGTGCGGGATTACCCCAACGGCCGGTTCACGGCCCACATCATCGGGTATATGGGACCGGTGCCGGCCGAATATTCCGACA
>JBJYXS010000119.1:0-1779 GCA_046260075.1 Anaerolineales bacterium
AGGAACAATTCGAAGAACCGGCGGTTCTGCACCCCCGTGGAGGGATCCATCAGAGACAACTCCTCCGCCTGAGTGTGCAGGGTCTGAGTTTTCAATGCGGCGCCCAACTGTCGGATAACCGTCGCCAACGGTTCCAAATTGCCGGCATCAAACACGGCAAATCCCAGGGGTTCATCCTGAAAGACGATCGGAAGCAGTGCGATGGTGTACGGCCGTTTCCCGGGAAGGATTTCCGCAACGGGGAAGTCCGTGATCTCGATGCAGGTCTCGTTCAGTCCCTCGGCTGATGCCGTTTCCGACGGGCGCCAAAGGTCGTGGTAGAAAGTGATCCCACCCAAAGGGTCGCCCCGTCGCGGCGTGAAAAGAGCGACCTGAGCAAAGGAAATCCCGATTTCCGCAAGATGCTGTGCGAAGACGCGCAGGATCTCCTGCTCCGAGCCCGCGGAAAACATGCGCGTGGTCATCCATCCGATCTGATGATTGACTTCGCTGGCTGTAAGCCGCTTCCTCAGCGCAAGCCGTTCCGCATGATCGGTGATCATCAGCCGCGCCTGATGCAGGATGTTCTCGGCATAAGCCTGCCGCTCGGCGGACAGCATCGCCGCCGTCCGCAGCCGGAGAATCGAGACGGCCGATTGCCAGCGGTCGCTGAAATCGTCGGAGGGATCGGCCATGTTGAGGATCTCTTCCAGCACCCGGTAAAATTCCTTCGGTTCCCGGCGTTCCGTACTGCGAAGGAACGTGGAAATGAACTCCCGGGAGAGCCCGGGAAGTTCCCTCGCAGAGGATCGGCCGAGACTCGGCTGAAGGACCTCGCGGATATTTTCGGCTATCGGCTCGATGTCGGGTTTCGCCGAGGCGCTGCGAGCGCGGATCTCCTGCCGGTCCACTTGGTAGGAAGGCGAACACCCACAGGATTCGCGGATGGTCAGCCAGGCCGGGATGCGGACTTCCTCCTCCGCATTTCCCGGATGCTCGATGGCTGACAACAGGACCTCCACCGCTTTCACGCCTGCGTCGAACAGCGGGTAATGGACCGATGTCAAGGGGGGAACCTGTCCGGCGGACATCGGCTGGTCGTCAAAACCGATAACGGCGACATCCATGGGGATTCGCCGGCCGGCGGTTTTCAACATTTCCATGGCGCCATAGGCGGATACATCGTTGGACGCCACCACCGCGGTGAAGCTGATCCCGGTGGTGAGGATCTGTTCCATGGCCTTGCGGCCGCCTTCCCGGTAATGGTATCCGTAGGCCACCAGCCGCGGATCGGATACGGCTTCGAATTCTTCGATCGCTTTGCGGTACGCTTGCAGACGGAAGGAACTGTCGCCGTGATCGAGGGGGTCGCCGGCGATGAAGGCGATCCGCCGGTGTCCATGGCGGACCAAGTGCTCCACCGCCTGCCGGATCCCGCCCTCGTTATCCATGACGATCGACGGGCGCCCTTCCCCCGATCCGATGAACACAACGGGAAACCCATCATCAACTACTTTACGCAGGTATTGGCTGCGTTCCTCCGAACGAAGCGGCGCGGCGACGATCAGGCCGTCGGTGTTCCAATGTCCGAGGGGGATGTAATCGCAATCCGGCGAAAGGATGGGCCACGCCGTATGCAGGGAGCGCATCCCCGGGGTACGGCTTACCCCGCAGGCGATCATCAGGTTACACCCATGATCCAGCGCCGCCGCCCGCACCCCGCCGATGACGTAGTGGAGGAACCGATCCAGAAAGATGCTGCCGTACACCGGCCAGGCGGGACGCATTCCAGAACGGTGC
>JBJYXS010000120.1:0-2791 GCA_046260075.1 Anaerolineales bacterium
ATACAGCAGCTCGCCGGCCATGAGGGAACGCCAAGCAAAGGACCAACCCAGTTTCATGCCTGAGACAATCGAGGGCAGCGCCGCCGGAAGGATGACCGCGGTATAAAGGCGCAACCCCGCGGCACCCATGGTCTTCGCCGCCTGTAAGAAGCGGGGCGGGGTGTTGTGGATTCCATCCGCTGTGGAAAGTGAAATGGACAGCAACGCCCCCATGACGACCACGAAGATGATCGCTTTTTCCGACAAACCGAACCAGAGCAGCGCCAGCGGAAGCCAGCAGACGCTGGGCAGCGCTTGCAGGCCCAGGATGGCCGACCCCACGGTTTTCTGTACCATGGAAATGCGTCCGATTAACACGCCCAGGGAGATTCCCAGCAGCAACGATATCGCGTACCCGATGACCAATCGACGCAGGCTGATGACGATGGCCAGCGGGTAACTGCCGTCGGCAAAGCCATCCCATACGGAACGCAGCACGCTGGAGAGGGAAGGGAAGATATACGGAGGCCAGATCTCCAGACGGACCACCGTCTCCCATACGGCAATCAGCAATCCGAAGAAGGCAATCCTAATCAGCCAGTTCTTCATGATCCCGGTCCTTTTGTGCGGCCGCCAAGACTTCCTCTTTCAAGTCCGAAAGGACTTCCCGCACGGCTTCCACCAACGCATAATCTTCGATGTGCCGCGGACGCGGCAACTCGCATTGCAGATCCTTTTTCAACCGGCCGGGACGGGACGACAGCAACAGCACCCGGTCCCCTAAAACAAACGCCTCTCGGATGTTATGGGTGACGAACAGGATGGTCGTCCCGGTTTTTTGCCAGATATCCTGGAGTTCCATATGCAGCATATCGCGGGTCTGAGCATCCAAAGCGGCAAACGGTTCATCCATCAACAGAATATCCGGTTCCAGCGCCAGGGCCCGCGCCAAGGATATCCGCTGCTTCATCCCCCCCGACAGTTCATGGGTGTATGCCTTGCGGAAACTCTGCAGGCCGACAAGACGAAGATATTCCAGCACTTTGCGGTTTTGCTCTTTTTTGGGGATCCCGGCGCAATCCAACCCGAAGGCGACGTTATCCATCACATTCAACCACGGGAACAAGGCCGGTTCCTGGAAGATGACGACCCTATCGGGACCCGGTCCCTGGATCGCCCGGCCGTCCATCATGACGCATCCGGTATCCGTCGTTTCCAATCCGGCGATGATATGGAGCAGGGTGGTTTTCCCGCAGCCGGACGGGCCCAACAGGCAGATGAATTCACCGGCTTTTACATCGAATGACAGATTCTCCAACGCCGGAGTCGCTTCGCGGTGGCTGTGTTCGAACACCTTCGTGATAGACCGTACGGACAGCTTCACGATATCCCCTGCAATCGATTTTTTATGTCGGATCGATGCTCGGATCGGTGGTTTCCCCGGGAAGGCGTCCGGTGCGCGATCTTACACCCTCCCTGGGCTTCTCGGGCGAATGCGTACTGGAGTAGAATTATACCGTAAGTTGCTTGCGTTCCAGGAACGAAAAACGCAAAAGGAATCACGCCATGAACCTGACTTCCGTTCAACAGCGGATCGAAAAATTGAAAAAGGACCTGCAATACCACAGCTATCGGTACTATGTGCTGGATTCACCGGTTATCAGCGACGTGGAATACGACCGGATGCTGAAGGAATTGATTTCACTGGAATCGGAACATCCCCAGTTCAAGACACCGGATTCGCCCTCCCAACGAGTGGGCGGTGCGGTGTCGGATAAATTTTCACGCGTAGCGCATCCACGGCCCGTCCTCAGCCTGGCGAACGCATTCTCTCCCGGGGATCTGACATCCTGGTATGAACGCATCCTCCGTCTGTCGCCGCTTGTGGAATCAGCCGCTTACATCGTCGAACCGAAGATCGACGGTTTGACCGTCATATTGCATTATCGCGACGGCGTTTTCTCCCTGGGGGCGACGCGCGGCGATGGATTGGAAGGGGAGGATATCACCAATAATTTGCGCACCGTACGGTCCCTGCCGCTGCGCCTTCCCGCGAATCCGGATTATTCCGGCGAATTGCCGAAAACGCTGGTCGTCCGGGGTGAGGCTTTCATCACCACCGCCGAATTTCAACGGCTGAACGAACGGCTGGCGCGGGACGGGGAAAAAACCTACGTCAACCCGCGGAATGCGGCAGCCGGCGCTCTGCGTCAATTGGATTCCTCCCTGACCGCCCGGCGGCCGATCGACCTGCTGTGCTACGCCATCCTTGTCTGGGAGGGAAATCCGCCGCCGCGGACGCAGCAGGAAATCCTTGCCGCCCTGAAATCCCTGGGATTCCCCGTTCCCGACCTGTCCCGGCGTGCCGAGACGATCGAGGACGCCGTAACACTGTGCCTTTCCCTGGAAAAGGAACGAAACGCCTATCCTTTCGAAACCGACGGCCTGGTGGTGAAAATCGACGATTTGACTTTGGCGGAGCAGTTGGGCAGCGCCGGGAAGGATCCCCGCGGAGCCATTGCCTATAAATTCCCCGCCCGCGAAGTCAGCACGCGGTTGAACGACATCGGAGTTAACGTCGGGCGAACCGGAGTGCTGACACCGTTTGCGATCCTTGAGCCGGTTGCCATCGGAGGAGTCACCGTCAGCCGAGCCACCCTGCACAACTTCGATTTCATCAGGGAGCGGAACATCCGCATCGGCGATCGCGTGATGATCAAGCGGGCAGGGGAGGTCATCCCGTATGTGATCGGCCCCATCATCGATGCGCGGACCGGAAACGAAAAAACCTACATCCCGCCCCGGAAGTGCC
>JBJYXS010000121.1:0-8923 GCA_046260075.1 Anaerolineales bacterium
TTCGCCTTCGACTCCGGGCCGCGGGATCACGGCGGCGTAGCGGACTGGTGGCGGCCTGTGTACGATCAAATCGCCCTGGGTGCACCCGGCGGTTCGTATACCTTCACCAACGGAACTTATCGCCGCGAGTTCGAACGCGGCACGGTCGTTCTCGCGGTCGGGGAAGGGGTGCGGATTTCACTCTCCGCATCGCACATCGATGTGCTGAGCGGCGATACCGGGACGGTATTCGACGTCCCCCCGGGAGACGCCCGGATTCTCATTCGGGGCTAGGAAAAGCCTTTTCCGGGCGCCTTCGGTCTGCCAGCGGTTTCCTCGAACCGGAGAAGTTCTGCTCGGCAGCCAGTAGACCGGGAACGGACCGGGGCGGTCATGGTAGGATTCGCTGACCCGGATAAACCTCGTTGTCGCTCTCTCGGAGGGATCCATCGCAAAGGAGACGGTCGGACCGCACCGCCCGGCTCGGCGGAAAATACGGACATACCACCCAAGCCTTATTACTACCCGTCGGACGAATAATCCCTTTCTTGCCTGAGATTCTATCGATACCATCGGAGCCATCCTCATGTCACAAAAACAGAAAATGTCGACTGCTTCCCGTAGGACTTTTTTAAAAACCGCGGCGGCGGCCGCCGGCGGCCTGGTCCTTTCGGGTTGCGGCGGGAACAAGCCTACGCCCCTGCCCACCCGTCCGCCGTCGCAGATCACGCCGACCGTTTCGCCCGCCGTCCCCATCTACCCGGATCCGGAACGTCCGCTCGCCGAGCGGGTCAGCGACCTCGTGGACCGGATGACGGTTGAGGAACTGGCGTCGCAAATGGACACCGACTCCCTGCCCATCGAACGGCTGGGCGTGCCCGCATACAACTGGTGGAACGAGGCCGCTCATGGGGTGGCCCGCGCCGGCGTGGCTACCGTCTTCCCGCAGGTGATCGGCCTGGCCGCGACCTGGAACACCGAACTCATCCACCGCATCGCCGAAGCGATTTCCGATGAAGGGCGCGCCAAATACCACGACGCCCTCCGCAAAGACATCCATGCCATGTACTTCGGCCTGACGTTCTTCGCCCCCAACATCAACATCGTCCGTGATCCGCGCTGGGGCCGCGGCCAGGAAACCTTCGGCGAGGATCCCCACCTCACCGCGCGCCTGGCGGTCGAATTCGTGCGCGGGATGCAGGGCGACGACCCGAAGTATCTGAAGACCGCCGCCACCCCCAAGCACTTCGCCGCGCACAGCGGGCCGGAAAAGGACCGCTTCTCGTTCAACGCCGTAGTCTCTACGCGCGATCTGCGCATGACGTATCTGCCAGCCTTCCGGGCCTGCGTCACCGAGGGCAAGGCGGCGTCGATCATGGGAGCCTACAACCGCCTCAACGGCCAAGCCTGCTGCGCCGATCCGTTCCTGCTCAAGGAGATTCTGCGCGGGGAGTGGGGCTTCGACGGATACGTCGTGGCGGATTGCGGAGCCGTGGGTTTCATCTATCACGCCCACCGACTGGTAAATTCCCAAGCGGAAGGCGCCGCGCTGTCCGTCACCGGCGGCGTCGACCTGGAGTGCGGCTGCACGCTCGGGCTCCCCTGCCATTTCCGTAAGTTGCCCCAAGCGGTGGAAGACAACATCGTCAGCCTGGAGGACTTGAAGCAGTCGGCCAAACGATTGTTCACCGCCCGATTCCGGCTGGGAATGTTCGACCCTCCGGAATCGGTTCCGTATGCACAGACCCCCATCGACGTGGTGGATTGTCCGGAGCATCGCGAGCTGGCCCTAGAGGCCGCGCGCCAGTCGCTCGTCCTGCTGAAGAATGAAGGCGGAATGCTGCCGCTGGATCGCGATGTCATCCGTTCGATTGCGGTGATCGGCCCCCGCGCCGCCAGCACCGAGGTGCTGCACGGCAATTACAACGGGACGCCGGCCGAACCGGTCTCCCTGTTGGATGGGATCAAAGCCGCGGTGAAACCCGGAACAAAGGTGAACTACGCGGTGGGCTGCGACCTGATCATAAACACATCCGGTAAACTGGAACCGGCCCTTCAGGCGGCCGGGGATTCGCAAGTGGCCGTGCTGGTGCTTGGCCTTTCCCAATACCTGGAGAGCGAGGCGATGCAGGAGGGCGGCAACATCGTGGGCGACCGTGCGACGCTGGACCTGCCCGAGGTGCAGGAGACGCTCCTCAAAGCCGTGGTCGATACCGGAACGCCGGTGGTCCTGGTGCTCCTCAACGGGAGCTGCGTTTCCATCAACTGGGCCGACAAACACGTGCCCGCCATATTGGAGGCATGGTATCCCGGCCAGGCCGGCGGCACCGCGGTGGCCGAGGCGCTGTTCGGGGAGACCAATCCGGGCGGCCGGCTGCCGGTGACTTTCTACCGCTCCACGTCCGACTTGCCGGATTTCGAAGATTACAGCATGGAAAACCGGACCTACCGGTATTTCAAGGGTTCGCCGCTCTTTCCCTTCGGATACGGTTTGAGCTACACCACTTTCGCCTACCGGAACCTGAGGATCTCCCCGCAGGAAATCGCGGCGGGCGATCCGGTGACCGTGACCGTGGAAGTCGAAAACACCGGCGGCCGCGAAGGGGATGAGGTGGTGCAGTTGTACCTCCGCGACGAAGAGGCCTCGCTGCCCGTTCCCCAATTGCAGCTGCAGGGCTTTGCCCGAGTCCGCCTTCTCCCGGGGAGGCGCAAGGCGTTGCGCTTCACCATAACCCCTGAACAGATGGCTTTCGCCGATGAGGATGGCAATTGGATATTGGAACCGGGCTCCTTCCGGGTGTGGGTCGGGGGCGGCCAGCCCGGCTGGCAACCCGGCCACCGTTCCGTCCCCGGATTGGAAGGCTCCTTCGCCGTCCGCCCATGAGGGGATAGGCGGGACGGGATGTCCGCACTTGCCGGCGCCGTCCGGCGCGGGTATGATCCGTTTTCGGCGGCGGAGCGGCTCCGTTTCCCGCGGAGGAGGTGAACCGTGCTGCATTGGCACCCGGGCATGTCGACCGGCGTCCCCGAACTGGATTACCAACACAAGGAACTGATCGCGCGGTTCAACGATTTTTCGGTCTGCATGTCGGCCGGGGAAAGCGAAAAACGCGCCCAAGCCGGGCGGATTTTGGACTTCCTCCAGTTTTACGCACAATGGCACTTCCGGCGCGAAGAGGAGTTCATGCGGAAGTACCATTGTGATGCGGCGGAAGAGAACCGCCGGGCTCATGCGGAATTTCTGGAGCGGTTCGGCGCCTTCTACGAACAATGGCAAACCGGGGGCCTGGACCGCGCCCTGGCCAACGACACCTTCACCACGCTGATGGATTGGATTTTCAACCACATTCAGGGGGTGGACGCCCGCTTGAACCAATTCGTCACTCCCCCGTAGATAGGGATAAAGGCCGCGGCCGGACGCCTGTCCGCCGCGTTATCGAGATGTTGTTTTGGGAGGATTAATGGGAATCCTGCACGGTCTCTTCGGACCCAGCAAGAATGAAATGTGGAATCAACTCAGCGGGGAAATCGGCGCCGATTTCCGGCAGGGCGGATTCTTCACCGACAGCAAGGTGATCCTGACCCACCGGGAATGGCGGATCGTACTCGACACCTACACCGTCCACTCGAATAAATCGCACATCACCTACACCCGGATCCGCGCGCCCTTCGTCAACCCGGACGGCTTCCGCTTCACCATCTACCGAAAGGGCATCTTCAGCGGGATCGCCAAACTCCTCGGGATCCAGGACATCGAAATCGGCGATTCCTACTTCGACGACGAGTTCATCATCCAATCCTCGTCGGAGAATCTCGTCCGGCGCCTGCTGGGGAGGATCGACATCCGCCAGCTCATCCAGAAGCAGCCTGCCATCCACTTCGAAATCAAAGACGATGAAGGCCTCTTCGCGACGGCGTTTCCGGAGGGCGTGGACGAACTGTACTTCCGGACCGTCGGTGTGATCACCGACATCGAACGGTTGAAAGACCTCTTCGATCTCTTCGCCCTGGTACTCGACCAGCTGTGCCGGATGGGGTCCGCCTATGAAAAAGACCCGGACATCCGCCTGGCCTGACATACGACGCCGGCGGCGACGGCCTGGGGGAGTGTGTTCCGAAAGCCGCCGCGCCGGATGTATTTATCTTCGCCGCCGGATTGTACGGTTTTTCTTGTAGACTGTCGGTTCTATTGTTTTGCAGCCTTGAGCGCCTTTTGGCCCCATTCCTTCGCCCGTTGTAATTCCCCGTCCTTCAGCGGACCCTCGCTGTCCTTGACGAAGAACCCCTCGGGTTCCAGGACCGGCGTTCCGCCCTTCTTGGCCATCGCATCGGCGATGGGCTTGGCGGCGTAGCCGAAGATGGACACCATGAAGGTCAGGAAGGCGTTGTTGATCTCTTCCACGATCATGCGCGTGTCGAAGGCCGCCACGGCAACGCCTTGCAGGGCCTTGCGCGGCAATCCCTTCACGAACCGGCTGATCGCGGGCGTCGGGCGGAACGCCCGGGTGGGCGAACCGACGATCAACAGGCTCACGCCCTGCAGCGCCTCAGGCCCCGCCGCATCGACCTTCACCGCCTCAGCGCCCGCGGATTCGGCGACCGCCCGGGCGATTTTTTCCGTGTTGCCGAAGACCGAATCATAGACCACCAACGTTTTCATATGAAATATCCTCCGTGTTCTCGATGGATATACGCCGCCGCATTATAATGAGTTTCTTCGGAGGGACCGCGGGTTCTGCCCATGAACTTTCACTTCGTGCCGATGAACGATTCCCGCGCCCGGGCTGTCGCCGACTGGCATGATGACGTCGAATTTGTCTTTTACGGTTTCGACCGAGATCCCGAAGACTGGGGTGAGCTGTTGGATCCCCGCCGCCGCAAAGAACGGTATTTCGCCGTTCTGGACGACTTCAATGAACTGGTCGGCCTTTTCTGTTTCGAACCGGCCGGGGATTCCCTCGAGCTGGGGCTGGGATTGGCGCCCCGGTATACCGGACGGGGTTTGGGGGCGGGCTTCGTCGCCGCGGGAATGGCCTTCGCCCGGAAACGTTGTCGTCCGCGGCGGTTTTCCCTGAAGGTCGCGGCCTTCAACCGCCGGGCGATCCGGGTGTACGAGCGATTGGGGTTCCGGACCGAAAGGACGTTTCCGCGGGAAACCAACGGCGGCGAATTCGAATTCGTCTCCATGGTGCGCGAAGAAGACACCAACTGACTCTACTATATCCAGAACGACTCATCGGCGCCGGGGAATCGGATCCCGATTGGCCCCCGTACTGTACTGCGCTCCGGCACGACTCGTTCGTAACGGACGGCCTTCTTGCGCGTACATACCAATAGACCCCGCGCAATGGGAGCGTCCGATGGAAACGAAAAACCAATCCAACATCCTCAAGGTGGAAAACGGCAATGTCGTGGGCAGCATCTGGTTCATCGGCTGGCTGTTCACATTGGGGTTCGCGAAGATCACGTGGTGGCAGTCCGTCATCGCCGTTCTGCTCTGGCCGTATTATTTGGGATTGGCCGCGCGGTAGGAGCGCAGGCAGTAAACCTCATCGCGCCGCCGACGCACAGGGGACCGGTGAAGGCAACCGATCCCTTGGCATTTCGGCACGGCATCGGTTTCCTGCTTCCGCCGGAAAAGGAATAACGGATCGAAAAAGCGGGTAGAATCGCCTGCGATATGGCTTCCTGGCGCAGAAAGCTGCGGTTCGACCCCATTCCCCCGTTGCTCTCGCATCCCGATCCATCCCTGCGATATTTCGTCCGGCGCGACCTGCTGGATCAGGATCCGGGACCGGTGCGCCGGCTGTGGGACTTTCCGGAGGCCCGGAAAATCCTCAAAAAGCAACAGACCGACGGGTCCTTTGCCGTGCCCGCCGGAAAATGGAAGCACCCGGACGTCAACTACCGTCTGATCGAAACCTGGCGGCACTTCCGGTTCCTGGTGGAAATGTTCGGTTTCACAAAGGACAGCCCGCAGGTGGAAGGCGCGGCCGAATTCCTCTTTTCCTGCCAGACCCGCCAAGGGGATATCCGGGGCTTTCTGGCCGGCCAATACGCCACCTATTACACCGGTGCGATATTGTCCCTGCTGATCCGGGCCGGATACGCCAAGGACCGGCGGGTGGAAAAAGGGATGCGCTGGCTGCTCTCGATGCGCCAGGACGACGGCGGCTGGACGATCCCCATCCTCACCCATCCGTTCAGCGGCAAAGAGATGTACCGCCTGACGAGTATAAAAAGCGATCCCGTCGAACCGGACCGGTCGAAGCCGTTCTCCCACAATTGGACCGGCATGGTCCTGCGGGCTTTCGCCGCACACCCCAAATACCGGAAATCGAAGGAGGCCGAGGCCGCCGCCCGTCTGCTGGCGGGAAGGTTTTTCCAGGAGGATAACTACTCCTCTTACCGGGCGGCCTCCTATTGGGTGAGATTCCAATACCCCTTCTGGTGGAACAACCTGGTGGCGGCGCTGGATACCGTCTCCCGGATCGGGCTGCCGGCGGAGAATCCGGACGTTGCGCGCGGCCTGCAATGGCTGATCGACCATCAGGAGAAGGACGGCCTGTGGCGCGACACCTATGCCAAGGCCCGTACAAAAGGCAAGGAGAAACCGGCAGTCCGCAGCGCGCGGTGTTGGATCAGCCTGGCGGTTTGCCGCATCTTCCGAAGATACGCCTGACGGACCGCCGCCGGTCCGGGCAAAGACATTCCGCGTTCCGATCGGTCACGGCATCCTCGGTTGCGCCGCAACGAAATCCTCCCCCGGCGGTTAATGAAATTAACTTCTATCGGCATCGGCGAGGGAGGCCCATGGCATCCGAGCGGATTCGGAACCTTCAACGGAAACTTGCGCGCAACCGGAACCTGGTCGAACGTTCGTTTGCCGGCATCGGCGACGGCGGATGGAGCCGGACGGTATATGAAACCCCCCGGACGTGGACGGTGCGCGATGTGCTGGCCCATCTGGTATCCGCCGAACAGGTATTGTGCGGACTCGCGGAAAACATCGCCGCCGGCGGAAAGGGCGCCCCGGACGGATTCGATTACAACGAATTCAACCGGACCGAGCAGGACGCCTACCGTTCCTATGCGCCGCAGGAGTTGCTGGGGATGTTCCGGACGGCCCGCAACCGGACCGTGGAATGGACGGGGGGCTTGCAGGCGGAGCAATTGGACCGCAAGGGCAACCATCCCGCCTGGGGGGAACTTTCGGTGGAGGGCGTATTGACGGCGATCCACGGCCACACGCTGATGCATATAAAGGAGCTTAAGCAATCGTTGTGACTTGAAGGGGACGGGCGGCGCGTCTTTCCTCCTGTGTTTATTTCCTCTTCTTCCGTCGAATTTTCTTCTTCCCCTTGGCTTTTACTACCCTGCTTTTCCCCGCCGCCAGATCGGCCTTCTTGGCATGCGGCAGCTTTTTAATCGCCGCCTCGCGTTTGCGTGCGGCGCTCGCGTCCTTCTGGCGTTCGAAATACACCAGGTCCACCGGGCAACGCGAACGCGTGTAGCGCCCGCCGCGCCGGGCGGCGTGTTCGCGGAAGCGGCGCGGCAGGTCATTCGTCCATCCGGTGTAGAAGGACCCGTCGGCGCATTGCAGAATATAGCAATAGGGGGTTCCTTTTTTTGCCGCAGAAAGTTTTTTCATCGCGCGCCGGCGGCTCAGCCCAACCCAAGCAGCATCAGCGTCATGATGGGCACGATGAGAAATTGGATGACGAGTCCCAACAGGTCAATACCGATTCTGGGCAAGACGAATAATAAAAGGATGAGAAAAAGATAGCCATACCGCTGCAAGGCTTCATATCCGGCGGTTATATGCTCCGGGATAAGCGCTCCCAGGACCTGCGCGCCGTCCAGCGGCGCGATCGGGATCAGGTTGAAGAAGGCCAGCAACAGGTTGAGGAATATGAATATCGTGAAGAAGTACGCCGGATCCGGAAGGATCCCGCTACCGGCCTCCAGCGCCGGCACCCACCCGAAGAGATAAAACGGCGCCACGCCCAGCACGGCCAGCGCCAGATTGGTCAGCGGGCCGGTCAGCGAAACCAAGCCCATCTTCAAACGCCGGCGGTCTCCGAAGTAAGCCGGATTGACCGGAGTCGAGGCCCAGCCTATACCGGCGATGATGAACATCAACGAACCGAGCGGGTCGAGATGTTTGATCGGATTGAGCGTCAGGCGTCCGTGGGCGCGCGGGGTCGGGTCGCCCAAGGCGGTGGCGGCTACGGCGTGCGCCAGTTCATGGGCGGGGAATACGATCAGCAAAATCAGCACGCGGCAGACGACCTCGGCGACGGAGTAGCCCATGGCCGGATTATACTCCGCCGTCCGGGCGCGGCTGCGACACCTCGGCGAAATATTTCTGCGAGTGCAGCGGCGCCTCAAGCAGATACTGGATGTAGCGGCGGAGCACGCCTTCCAGTTCCGCCAGCGTCGCTTTTCGCACCGCCAATTGCAGGGCATCCTCCAGCGGGCTGCGTTGAATGTGGCGCATCACCCGCAGGGCCGCCATCGTCACCGGAAAGCGCCCTTCCGTCCGTCCGGCGCAGCGCGGGCATACCGCACCGCCGCGCTCCGGCGAAAAGAACTGGTCCTCGGCGCGGATCGGCTCGCCGCCGACGGTGCACTGCGCCAGTTCGGGCCGGTAGCCGCTGCATTCCAGGAGTTTGATATCGTAGCACCGCAAGGCCCGCTCCGGTTCGCCGCCGGCGTCCAGATCTTCCAGGATCCGCACGATCAACCGATAGGCGGCGATGTTCTCGGATTCTTCGGGAGATAGCCGGTCCAGCAATTCCACGGCGTACGAAGCCGCCGCGGACCGGACCAGGTCTTCGCGCAAGCGGGGGAAGGCGTCGATCAATTCGGCCTGGGTGACGATGTCGAACGTGCGCCCCTTGGCCAGGAACAATTTGGTCCGGCTGAACAGCTCCAGGTGGCC
>JBJYXS010000122.1:0-5269 GCA_046260075.1 Anaerolineales bacterium
GAAAGTTTCTATTCCGGGATCCTGCGCCGGGCCGACCGGCGCGTGGGGCCGGAGCTGGAAGGGCAGGCTTCTCCGCCCCCGCCGGCGCTTCCCGGATTCGATTTGTACGGGCGGACCGGCGGTCCGCCCCACCGGGCGGATCCGCGCGTGGAGACGGATCGGGACTTCCGCCATCCGCTGTTCAAAGACCGAGGCGGTCTTTAAGACCGCCTCGGTCTGCGGGAAACTGCCGCAGGAGGTGAATCATGGGACGGACCCTGGTTTCCATCACCCAGCAATTGGCGCAGGCCGAGCAGCGCCTGGCCCGCTACCGGCGGGCGCTCCCCCGCGCCGATCAAAAAATCTTCGACGACCTGTTCGCCCTGGCGCGCCGGCGCCTGGCCGCCTCCTCGATGGCCGCCGATCCGCTGCCGATGCAGGTCATCCTGCTCGGGATGCTGATCGGCACCGCCTCGTCCGTGGCCGATCTGGCGGCGCGCGTGGAGGCGCTCGAACGTGACCGCCCGCACCCGCCGCGTCTGGATCCTTGACCTCTACCCGGCCCCCGAGGGCATGGTCCTGTGGCTGAAGGACGAAAGCGGCCGGGCCCGGCGCGCGGTCGACTCACTGCCGATGAGCTTCTACGTGGCCGGAAAACGGGACGAGCTGCGCGCCGTGTGGCGGGAGATCGCCGGGTGGGGGAAGGGGCTGCGCCTCGGGCGGGCCCGCCGGTTCGAGATCCACCGCGGGCGGGAGGTGGATCTGCTGGCCGTCACCGCCCCGGGGCCGCTCCCCTACCGCGCCGCGGTGCGCGGGGCTCTCGAGCGCTGGCCGGGCCTTTCCTTCTACAACGCCGATCTCGATCCGGCGATGGTCTACTCCGTCGAGCATGGCGTGTTCCCGCTGGCCGAGTGCGAGGCCCTCCTCGACGGAGCGCGGGTGCGCTCCATCTCCACCGGGCGGACCCGCTGGGATTTGGCGGCCGAACCGCCGCCGTTCCGCGTGCTCACCCTGCGGATGGAGGGCGAACTGCGCGATCCGTCGCGCGGCCACCGGGCGCCGCTCGAGATCGCCGCGCCGGGCCTTCCCGCCCGGAGCCGGGCCTGGGAGGATCCGCGCGCCCTGCTCGCGGCGGTGCGCGAATCGCTCCGGGAGTACGATCCCGACGTCCTGCTCACCGCCTGGGGCGATTCGTTTCTGCTGGATGAACTCCTGCGGCTGGCGCGCGCCCTGGACATCGAGCTGCCGCTCAACCGCGACTCCCGCCGCGGCGTCCTGCGCAAGCGCGAACGCTCCTATTTCTCCTACGGCCGCATCGTCCACCGCCCGGCCTCGGTCTGGCTCTTCGGCCGGCTGCACATCGACCGGCAGACCGCTTTCCTGGCCGATGAGTACGGGCTGGACGGCCTGGTCGAACTGGCGCGCACCACCCTCCAGCCGCTCCAGCAGGTGGCCCGCACCTCCTCCGGAACCGGGATCAGCGCGATGCAGACGGCCGAGGCCTACCGCCGCGGCTGGCTGATCCCCTTCCGCAAACGGATGCCGGAGGATTTCAAGACCGCCCTCGAGCTGGTGCGCGGCGACAAGGGCGGGTTGACCTTCCAGCCCGAGCCGGGACTCTACGAGCACGTGCTCGAGCTGGATTTCGCCTCGATGTACCCCAGCCTGATGGTCAAGTACAACCTCTCGGCCGAGACGGTCGGGCGGACGTGTCCGAAATGTTCCTCATCCCTTACCCCCGGCCCCTTCCCCTTCTCCCGGCATAAGCCGGGAGAAGGGGAAGGGGTGCAGGGGAAGGGGATGAGGGGGGAGAAGGGGGTTGAGGGTCCCGCGATCATCCCCGAGATCGGCTATCCGGTGTGCCAGTGCCGCAAGGGAATCGTCCCGCTCACGCTCGCCCCGCTGCTGGAAAAGCGCCTGGCGCTCAAGCGCGCCTCGCGCGCGCTGCCCGAAGGGCCCGAGCGCGAGATCATGCGCCGCCGGCAGGTGGCGCTCAAATGGCTGCTGGTCACGTGTTTCGGCTACCTCGGCTACAAGAACGCCCGCTTCGGGCGGATCGAAGCCCACGAATCCACCACCGCCTGCGGGCGCGATACGCTCCTGCGGGCCAAGGAGATCGCCGAGCAGCGCGGCTACCGCTTCCTGCACGCGCTGACCGACGCCCTGTGGATCCACAAGGAGGGTTCCACCGACGCCGAACACCAGGCGCTGGTCGAGGAGATCGGGCGCGAGACGGGCGTGCGGATCGACATCGAGGGGCTCTACCGCTGGCTGGTGTTCCTGCCCTCGCGGCAATACGCGGCCAACCCGGTGGCCAACCGCTACTTCGGCGCGTTCGAGGACGGCAAGATCAAAATGCGCGGGATCGAGGCCCGGCGCCACGATACGATCCGCTGGATCCGCGAGGCGCAGGCGGAGATGCTGGAGGCGCTCGCCCGCGCGCAGGATGCGGAAGGCTACCGCGAGCGCCTGGGGGAGGTGTTTGCGATCGCGCGGCGGGAGCTTGCCCGGCTGCGGCGGGGCGGGGTGCCGCCGCGGATGCTCGCCATCCTGCACCGCATCTCGCAGCCGCCGGAGGCCTACCGCGCGAAGTTGCCGGTGGCGCTGGCGGCCCGCGAGCTGGCGGCGCACGGGGTGCGCCTTTCGCCGGGGGAGGCGGTCGAGTTCGTGCTGACGCGGGGGGGCGGCGCGCGGCCGTACGATTTGTGGCGCGAACGCGACGTGCCGGATCCGGCCCGCTACCGCGAGTTGTTCCTGCGCATGCTCGAAAGCCTGGCCGTCCCGGCCGGGTACGACCGCGCGGCGATCACCGCCGAACTCGACGGCGTCTACCAGTACCCGCTGCCGGGGATGGAGAGGGTTCCGATCCGCGGTTTGCTGTCGGCGGCGTGAGACCTGCGCGGTGCGGGCGGCCGATCCGGACGGCGTGGATGCGCCTCGTGGACGATTGCCTGATGTATGTGTACCGGGTCGATCGGATACCCTCCCCCTGATGGGTTGGCCGCAGGTGTTCCTCTTCTTATTCTCACCATCCCACGAGCAGGATGGGGAGAGGTGATCTTTGGTGGATGGTGGATGGAATGAATTACGTAGAAAATTTGTTAGAATGGCTTCACATTCCATGGCCGAAGAAAATGATTTCCCTTCCCTGACCGATCCCACCGGGCGCGTGCACCGGCTGGCCGGCCCCGTCACCGCCATCGGGCGGGGCGTGGGAAACGATATCGTCATCAACGCCAAGCGCGTTTCGCGCGACCACGCCAGGCTGGTCCGCCGGAACCGAAAAATCACCTTGGAGGACGCCGGAAGCACCAACGGCACCTTCCTGAACGACGAACAGATCCACGAGCCGATGGATCTGGCCGACGGCGACCGAATCGCCGTCGGAGGGGTCACCTTCGTCTTCCGCGATCCGGAAACCACACTGCGCGATTCCACCGCCGTCGAATTGGAAGTCGACCGGTCGTCGGGGATCGTGCGCGTCAACCGCAAGGTGATCGCGCTCTCCCCGAAGGAATTCCTCCTGCTGGCCTACCTGTACGACCACCGCGGCCGGGTCTGCGCCAAGGACGAGATCGGCCGGGCCGTCTGGCCGGAATATCAAGACGGCGTGTACGATTATCAAATCGAAAACCTCGTCCGCCGCCTGCGCAGCCGGCTGGAGCCGGATCCGGAAAACGTCAGCTTGCTCCTGAATTTGCGCGGCCTGGGATACAAATTGGTCGTCTGACAGTTAAATTTCGACTCCTCTAGATGGAAAAAACAGAATAGGTGGAATTGCCCGATCAGTCCCGCCCCCCTACTCCCCCCATCCCGTTCACGGGATGGGGGGAAGTGCACTTGGGGGAAGGTGCAGAAAGGGATCAGCCGGTATTCTTTAAGGTTTCTGCCGTTTGGATGGCCGATTGATAGCGTATGGATAGCCGGCGGATAGGCCCCGATGCACTTCCCCGCAGTATCCTTGTGCCAAAGGAAGGTGACCCATGACGAATGCCATAGCCCAAAAAGGCCGGCCGACGGTTTCACGGACCGTCACCGTTACGGTGGGGTTGATGTTCCTCCTGACGGGGGCGCTGCTCAGCATCCTGACCTTGTTTCCGCTGACCAATTGGTGGTCGCTGTTCATCCTATTCCCGGGGTTGATCTTCCTCGGGACCGGTGCAGCCCTTTGGATTATCCTGCGCGGGCGCCATCCGGCGGCGCTTTCGTTCGTCGGCCTCGGCCTTGTGGTGTGCGCCGTGGCGGCGATGTTCCTGTTGGGGGCGGATTGGGGCATTTGGTGGCCGGTCATGCTGATCGTTCCCGGTGCGGCGATGGGTTTGCACGGGACGGCCGACGTCGATTGTCCGCCGGTGCGTCCCTGGGTGCGAATGGGCCTTTGGCTGGGCGCCGATGTCCTGGTGTTGGGTCTGTTGTTCCTGGCGAATAATTTCCTCGACAATGCCATTTTGGCCGCCTGGTATCCCTTCCACTGGTGGGGGATTTTCATCCTCCTGCCCGGCCTGGGAGCGTTCTATAATGCTGCCAACGCGGTGCGATCAGGTTTCGACGGACGCCATCTGGTCGTTCGTTCGTTGGCGGCTTTCGGATCCGCCGCCTGCGCGGTGACGGTAGCCACCTTCCTCAACACGGGATGGGATCTTCAGCTCGCCGCCGGGCTGGTTTCCGCCGGGATCCTTTTTATCTTCTGATCGCGCCCGAATTTCTTGCGGAAGCGAATGGCCATGAGCATAGGATCAATGGACGGCATGATGTTGGGAAAATACCGGGTGCTTGGCTCCCTCGGCCAGGGCGGGATGGCGCGGGTATACCGCGCCTACCACCCCCAGCTGGAACGCTATGTGGCGATAAAGGTGCTCCGGCAGGATGTAGCCGACCAGGCGGAAACGGTCGCCCGCTTCAAGCGCGAGGCCAAGGCGGTCGCCGCGCTGCGCCATCCGCACATCGTCCAGGTATTCGATTTCGACACCCAGGACGACCTGTGCTACATGGTGATGGAACTCGTTGCGGGCGATTCGCTGAAGACGCGCCTGATCGACTGCAGGAGCCGCGCAAGCCGCCTTCCTGAAGGCGAGGCGGTCCGGATCGTGCTCGACGTCCTGGACGGCCTCGAATATGCCCATCACGCGGGGATCGTGCACCGCGACATCAAACCGGCCAATATCCTCCTGACCGCTGACGGCAAGGCCGTGCTTTCCGATTTCGGCATCGCCCAGGTGGCGGGCGGAACGCAGTACACCTCGAGCGGCGCGATGATGGGGACCCTGCAGTATATGGCGCCGGAACAGGG
>JBJYXS010000123.1:0-18043 GCA_046260075.1 Anaerolineales bacterium
CAGCGCCAGCGCGCTGGACGGCACCGTGGCGACGACCAGCACCGAGACATGCATGATGGTGAAGAACAATGCGATGTAGAAGAACAGCCGGTAATTCACCTTGATGGGATTGTCCGGCATATCTTCGCCGCAGGCGTACGGATCGAGTTTTCCGCCGACGTCTTGGGATTTGGGCTTCATCAGACCGCCCAGCCCGTACACCAGGAAACTGGCGGCGAGGAAGATGAGGAAGACGATCGGCGGAGAGAGCAGGATATCCGGAAAACTCATGGGTCAGCCCTTTAAGTTGGTCAGATTCTTGACATCCAGGGTTTTGGTATGGCGGTGGATGTTGATGATGACGGCCAAGGCGGTGGCCATCAGGCATACCTCGGCCACGACGAAGGAGACGGCCAGGCTCTGGCTCGTCAGGATGTTTTGCTTTTCGTATCCGGTGGCGATCAGCGCCAGCAGCACGCCCTTGTAAATGATCTCGATTCCGATCAACAACCGGATCAGGTTCTTCATGGTCAGCAGACAATATAAACCGATCAGAAAGAGCAGGGCCACGAAGGCCATATTGAGAATCCAGGAATCACTCATCGCCGCTCCTTTTTCGGAACAGGGCCAGCACGCAGAAGACGCCGGCCAGGATCACCGCGGTCTGCCCGACCAGGTCAAACGTCCTCCCGCTCCACAATACCTCGCCGAAAGACCCCGTCTCGGGAGCGCCGGGTTGGGCGGGAAGCGCGCCCAGCAATTGCCGCATCACCAGCACGTCGGCCAGGACGAAGCCGATCAGGAAAACGGGAAGCAGCAGGCGGACGAGCCGGTTTTCCGTTACCTCCCCTTCACCCTTGGTCAGGCTGATGGTGGAGATGAAGAGAACGGTGATCAGGCCGGCCACGACCGAGATCTCGAACACGGCCGCATAGGGAGCGCCCAGTTCGAAAAAAGTCATCGCCAGGAAGACGCTGGCACCGGCGAGGAAGATCGCCGCCTTCAGCAGGTCCTTGACGAGGACCGCCAGGATGGAACACAAGACCATGCCGCACAACAGGAGAATATGCATTTAAAACCCCGGGAAAAGGACGGACATGCCGGCGGTCAGGGCATCGGTCGCCGGCTGTATCCAATCCAGGATGGCGATCGGGAAGAAAACCCCCACCAGCAGGCAAACGGCACCCAGCAGCAGGGTGGCCGCCGACATCCAGAAAGGCGCTTCGCGCACATTGCGCCAGGTTTCGTTCAGCTTTCCGAAGAACGCGCGCCGCTGGAGGATAAGGTAATACCAAAGCGTCAGGATCCCGGCCAGCACGGCGATCACCGCCGGGATGTACAGGCCCGCCTGGACCAATGCCAGGATGATCAGCAGCTTGCTCCAGAAACCATTGAGCGGCGGGACTCCGGCGATCGCCAGCGAGCCGATGACGCTGGTGCCTGCGGTGACGGGCATCTTCTTTCCCAACCCACCCAGCTTGTCGAGCATCCGGGTTCCGGTGGCGTGCTCGAGCGAACCGGCATCCAGGAACAGCATACCCTTGGCTACGGCGTGGTTGATCAGGTGGAACAGCCCGCCCATGATGCCCAGCGGCGTGCCGATCCCGATCCCCAGGATGATGTACCCGACCTGGCTGATGGACGAGTAGGCCAGCATGCGCTTGATATCGTTCTGCCCCAGAGCCAGGAACGATCCCGCCAGGATGGAGGCGATCCCCAGCACCATCAGCACGTTGCCGATGTCGGACCGGACACCGAACACGGACAGGAGAATGCGGGTCAGGGCGTACACTCCCGAGACCTTGATCAATACGCCCGAGAGCATCGCCGAAATGGGAGCCGGGGCGGAGGAATGCGCGTCCGGGAGCCAGGCGTGGAAGGGGACCAGGGCGGCTTTCAGGCCGAACCCCATCAGGAACAGCGCCGCGCAGAAAAATACGACGCCCTGCGGTTCATCTCCGGAGAGACCCGCGGCGACGGCGTCCAACTGCAGGCTTCCCGTTAGGCCGAAGAGGATCGCGATGCCCAGGAGCAGGAAAGCCGTCGCCGTCGAGGAGAGCATCAGATACTTCCACGAAGCCTCCAATTCGTCGCGTTTCAGCCCAAAGGCGATCAGGCCATAGGAGGAGATCGCAGCCGCTTCCAGGAACAGGTAGATGGTGAAGAGGTCGTCGGAGAGAACCAATCCGTTCATTCCGGCGATCATGATCAGCAACAGCGCGTAGAAGTTGCTCTTCGCCCCGTAATGCTCCATGTAGTCGATCGAGAACAGGGCGACGGCCAGGCCCACCAGGGAGATGGTCAACAGCAGCAGGGCGCTGAAGCTATCGAGCACCAGGGTCAGGTTCAGCGGAATCCCCGGAAGTGCCGCCTGGTACAGCTCCGGCCCCGAAAGCAGCGTTTGCCGGGCGCTAAATACGCTGTAGCCGAGCAGAAAGAGCATGGCCAGGTTGATGAGAATGTCCGGCAGTACGCGCTTCGACAGTTTGCCGATCAATGGCATCAGGGCGGCCAGGATCAGGGGTACGGCGATGAAGGGAATGCTCATCATTTCTCCTTCGGGATCAGAAAATCCATACCAGCGCCAGCACCGCGGCGAATCCCGCCAGGCACCAGGCCAGATAGTTGGGATAGAGTCCGTTGTGGGCGGACCGCAGCAGGCGGACGACGTATCCGCCCGCGCCGACGATGCCTTTTTCATACACCGCATCGATCGGACGGTCGATCACCCGGAACATGGCGTTGGAAAGGGTGCGCAGGAACCGGATGCCGTTTTCGTACAGGTCGAACCGCCGTTCCTCGCTCCACCGGTAAAGGGTGGCCATGACGGGAGCCCGGTGGATGAGTTCGGAAGCCAGGTGGGCTTGTTTCTGCGCCCTGCGCCAGCCGATGTAATGGAAGACGAAACCCGCTGCCAGGATTGCCAGGGAGACCAGTGCGACGGGCGTGAACAGATCCAGCGCGTGGCCGGTCAGATCCAGGTGCTCGCCGGCGGGCAGATGGCCCTCCAACACCGGCTGCAGAAAGGAGTTCAACGGAATGGCGTTTGCCAAACCGAACAGGATGCACAATCCCGCCAGCACCAATATGGGCAACAGGATCCCGGCTTCACTTTCCTTTGCGGCCGGCACTTCCTTGCTCCGCGGGCCGAGGAAGATGGCATGCCCGGCCTTCAGGAAGGAGGCGAAGGTGAACAGTGCGCCGATCCACGCCGCGGCGGCGAAGATCGGATACCCGGTTTCCAATGATCCGTGGAAGATCATTTCCTTCGAAATGAAACCGTTCAGCGGCCAGATGCCGGAAATCGCCAGGGCGCACACGGCAAAACCTATTCCGGTGATGGGCAGCTCCCGGAACAACCCGCCGAGCTTCTTTAATTGGGTGGTTCCGGTCCGGTGTTCGATCGAACCGGCGCTCATGAACAAGCCGCTTTTATAGATCACGTTGTTGATCATGTGGAAGAGCCCGCCGATGATGCCGACCGGGGTGGCGGTGCCGATGCCGAGGATCATGTACCCCACCTGGCTGATGGCGTGGAAGGAGAGCAGCTTCTTGAAGTCCTTCTGGATGAGGGCCATCAGCACCGCCAGCACGATCGTAACGGCGCCGATCGTCATCAGGACGATGGACATGACGCTGTGGCTTTCCAGTGCGAAGAAATCCAGGCAGATGCGCGTCAGCAGATAAATGCCCAGCAGCTTTTCCAGCGCGCCGGGCAGGAAGGCCATGAACGTGACCGGGGCATCGAGCGCGGCGTCCGGAATCCAGGTGTGGAACGGCATGGCGCCGGCTTTGCCGACGGCGCCGATCATCATCAGCAGGAAGCTCGCGGCGGCCAATCCTTCCGGCGTCGTCGCAGCCGCCGACATCGAAGCCGATCCGTTCAATGTCCAGAGGATGGCGACGCCGAGCACCAGGCAGAAATCGCAGAAACCCGAGATGAGCAGGGCTTTGACCGCGGTGCGGGGGGCTTCCTTCGATCCCAAGGTGATGAAGGCGTAGGTCGTCGGCAGCAGGGATTCCCAGAAGAACAACAGGAGCAGGAAGTTGTCGGCCAGCACGGCGCCGCCGGCCGCCGCCAAGGTCAACAGGAAATACCCGTAGAACTCCCCGCGCCGCGGATGGTTGCGCATCTTTACCAGCGAAAACAGGCAAACCAGGAAGCCCATGATGCCGATCCAGAGCAGGATGAAACGGCTCAACGGCAGCAACCGCAGGTCGAAGGCGGCGACTCCTTCCATCCAAGTATAGGAAAGGCTCATATCCGGGGAGGCGAACAGCCGCACATCGACGTACAGCATCGCGGCGGTGGCGAGGAGCGTGAGAATTCCCGCCAGTCCTTTCCACCGCAAGGCCAGGAGCAACGCGAGCGCGCCCGCCGCCAAGGGGAGCAGGATGGGGAGAAGCAGGGTGTCAGAAGTCATGGCAGCCATCCTAGGATTTGGATTGTCGCGGCGTGCGCCACCTGCATCGGATAGAAGATCAGGAGTCCGGCCGCAATCGAGAACACGGCCAAGCCCGCAACCGATAGGAGCATGGAGGGGGAGCCTTCACGGACGTCCGTTTTCGGTTCGCCCAGAAACACCGCATGGAACAATCGGAAGAGGTAAAACGCCGTGAGCACGGCGATGAACAGGGCGGCGGCCGCCAATCCGACCTGGCCGGCTTCCACCGTTCCGAAGATCACCATGAATTTGGGGAAGAACCCGCCCAGCGGAGGGATGCCGATCACGGACAGCGCGCAGACGAAGAACGCGACGGCCGTCAGGGGCATGGTCTTGACCAATCCGCCCAGTTCGCGGATGTCGCGCCGGTGGGTGGAATGCTCCACGATCCCGGCGCATAGGAACAGGCCGGCCTTGCCCAAACCATGCATCAGGATGTACAGCAGCGCCCCCGCGACG
This sequence comes from Anaerolineales bacterium, assembly GCA_046260075.1. Lineage (GTDB taxonomy): Bacteria > Chloroflexota > Anaerolineae > Anaerolineales > RBG-16-64-43 > JAFGKK01. The sequence continues at coordinate 4,884 of JBJYXS010000123.1, forward strand.
GATACCGGCGTGCCGATGGCCAGGCCCAGGAAGATGTATCCGATCTGGCTGATGGTGGAGTAGGCCAGGATCCGCTTGATGTCGTTCTCCACGGCTGCGGCGCATGCCGCCACCAGGCTGGATGCCATGACCAGCACGGCGATTCCGGTTTCCCAGCCGGCCGGCAGGACGAACGTGGCGTTGAACAGCCGCGCATAGGCGTAGACGCCGATCTTGACCAGCACGGCGGCATGCAGCATCGAAGTCACCGTGGAGGGCGCAACGCCGGCGTCCGGCAGCCAGGTGTGGAATGGCAGGGTGGCCGATTTGGTGATGATCCCAATCAAAATCAGCACGGCAATTCCGCCGCTCAGCGACACGCCGCGCATGGCGGTGAGATCAAACGTGTGGGTCTGGTTGTACACCAGCAGGAACCCCAGCAGCATCACCACCGCCGAACCGAAGGTGAACAGAAACGCCTTGTCGGCCTTGACGACGTGTTCCTTTTGCCGGTAGAAGCCGATCAGGCGCCAGGAACAGATGGCGGTGATTTCCCAGAAAATATAGAGGAAGATGAGGTTGGCGGAAAAGACCAGGCCCATCATCGCCCCGATGAACACCAGGAACATCACATAGTATTCGTTGAGGTGTTCCTCGTGGCTCATGTAACCGATCGAGTAGATGAGGATGATCGCTCCGACGGATGAGGAAACGACCGCCATGAACACCGACAGCGCGTCCACCGTGAGGATGAAATCGATCCCCATGTAGATGTCCCAGCGGGCGATCAGGTAGGTGCCCCCGACGGTGAAGGGAAGGAGCAGAATCGGGAGCACGGCCGTGGCCAGGCCGATCAGAACGGCCCATAACGTCCGCAGGCGGGCGGACAGCAGGCCGACCAAGGGGACCGTAAAGGCTCCAAGGATGGGGACGAGGATGGCCAGAAGGGTGATCAGTTCAATATTCATGGGAAGTTGGCGTATGTCCTGGTTGAATTTTCCTTTGCCGGCGTCCGGCACTCCCGCCGGAAGGTGCAGCGGTTGTCCGCTGCCGTGCAGGTTCGTTTCGGCCGTCGGTCCGGGCGGAAGGTTTCCGCGGCGATCGGCGGGGAGATGCGGCGTTCGGGGCCGGCGGAATCCATCTTCCGAATCTCGGAGGTCGTTTCCGAACATGCCGGGGCGGCGGGAGAAGACCGGTCCTTGTTCTTTTCGGAAAAACACGGGCCGGTATTATACATTCCCTCTCACCGGCTGACAAACCGAACCCATCGCGGATGGGATTAAAGCTTCAATTGCGGCACTTCCAGTTCCGTTTTTTTCAGGAACTCTTTCAGGTCGCCCTCCCGCCCGTACATCACGGTGAACGGCTCGCGCCGGAGAGCGGCTCGTTCCCATTCTTCGTTCGACATTTCCAGGCAGTTGAAGCGGCAATTGACGACGCACTGGGAGCAATAGGTGCATCGGTCGGCGTGGAACCGCATGATGAACCGCTTGTTGGGTTTGTCGACGGTCAGGATCTCGATCGCGTTGGACGGACAATCCTTCATGCACAGCTGGCAGCCGGTGCATTTTTCGGGATGGTAGCGCAGGATTCCGCGCAGGCGCTGGGGAACGGGCTGCTGTACGAATGGGTAGTTCACCGTCGCCGGTTTGCGGAAGATGTGGCGGAGAAGCTCGCCCAACATGGCACCGATTCTCATGACATAGACTCCCTATGTGCGCGGTCGTAGCGCGCTTAAGCGCGGCGGAACACCACGGAGCGGTCGTTGCAGGAAAAACACGGATCGATCCCGGCCAGGATCATCGGAACGTCGGCCAGTTGATGGTTGATGACGCCGACCAGGACCGATGTGAAATTACGAAGACTCGGCGTGCGGACCTTCACCCGGTAGGGCCTGTCGCTGCCGTCGCTCTTGATGAAGTAGAACAGGTTGCCGCGGGGCGCCTCCGTCTCCAGCACCGTTTCCCCCTCGGGAATCCGGCGCGGGAAGCGGACGGTAAGTTCCCCTTCCGGCATGTGATGCGCCAGTTCGCGGATGACGCGGATCGATTCGAACAATTCCTGGATCCGCACCACGAACCGGGCCTGCAGGTCGCCCTCCTGGGAGAGGACGATGGTCACCGGGAACTTGTCGTACAGCAGGTACGGGTCGTCCACCCGCATGTCGCGGGTGACCCCGGACGCACGGGCGGTGGGACCGGTCACTCCCAGCGCATCGGCCTCTTCGGTGGACATGTGGCCTACTCCGCGTGTCCGTTTGGAAAACGCCTCGTCGGTGGTCACGATCTTCATATAATAGTGCAGCCGTTCCTCCAGGTAATCCACGCCCTTGAGGATGGCTTCCAGTTGCTGGGGGGTGAAGTCGTATTTGACGCCGCCGAGGACGTTGGAGGAATAATTCACGCGGTTGCCGGTGGTGGTTTCCAACAGATCCATCACCGTTTCGCGGTCCCGCCAGGAGTACATGAACAGGGTGTCGAAACCCGCTTCGTGCGCGCCCACGCCGGCCCACAGCATATGGCTGTGGATCCGTTCGAGTTCCACCAGGATCTGGCGGATGGCTTGGGCTCTGGGCGGAGCCTCCACCCCGGCCAGCTTTTCCACCGCCAGGGCGTAGGTGGTGGAATGGATGTTGGAGCAAATTCCGCAGATCCGTTCCACCAAATAGAGGGTTTGGGCCCAATTCCGGTTTTCGGCGCCCTTTTCGATCCCGCGGTGTACGTACCCGAACCGTACGCTGGCGGACGTCACCGTCTCGCCTTCGACCGAGAATTCGAAATGGGCCGGCTCTTTGAGCGCCGGATGTTGCGGCCCGATGGGGATGACGAATTTTTCCTTCTGTTCGATGGTCATGCCGTCGATCCTTTCTCCCCTTTTCCCGACGGGGAAAGCGGAGGCACGATGTAATCCTTGCGCAGCGGGAACACGCCCTCCGGCCAATCGTCGGAGATGAACAACCGCCGCGGATCAGGGGTTCCTTCGCACACCACGCCGAACATTTCCATCAGTTCGCGTTCAAACAGCGAAACCGAAGGGATCAGACCGCAGACGCTGGGGATGACGGGGTTGTCGCGCGGAAGGGATACCCGCAGGGTGAGTACCGCTGCTTTGTTGCGGAAATGGTACAGCACCTCCAGACGCCCGCTGTCCACCCCCGGATCCAGGCCGGAGATGGCGGACAGAAAACCCCAATGGGCCTCGGCCAGCGGTTTGACGCACGCCAGCAGATTCTCGGGTTCCACGATCAGATCGATCCGGTTCGGTTCCGGGGAGTTCTGAGAGACGAACCGGTCTCCGACCAGTGATACCCCTTCGGCGAGCAGGGCTTCGGTCGTCGTCATGCCTTCACCTCCGCCTTCGATTCCGGTTTCTTTGCTTCCGGTTTCTTTTCTTTCAGACTGTCGAGCAATTTCACAATACCGTCGATGATCGCTTCCGGGCGCGGGGGGCAGCCGGGAACATAAGCATTCACCGGAATCACCTTGTCCACGCCGCCCAGGTTGTTATAGCAGCCCTGGAAGACCCCGCCCGACATGGCGCAGGTTCCGACGGCGACGACGAATTTCGGCTCGGGCATCTGATCGTATATCCGGCGCAGCCGTTCACGGGATTGCAGGGAGACCGGTCCGGTGCAGATCAACACGTCGGCATGGCGCGGACTGCCCTGCAGCTTGATCCCGAACCGTTCGACGTCGAACCGGGGAGTGAGTGTGGCCAGGATTTCAATGTCGCAGCCGTTGCAGGATCCGCTGTTGAAATGGATGGCCCAAGGGGAATGGATCCGCGACCAGTTGGCGACCGCATTCAGCATCCGCGTCCAGGGTTTGGGAAGCCCGGCGGGAACATCACTCATGGACTCCTCCTATGGGGTTTTGGCGAGAGAGATATACCGGGATCGAATTCCGGATGGGATTTCCAGCGTGAATGGGAAGCCGCTGGAAATAACTCGCATTGGTTGCCTTATAAATCCGCCGCCGTTTCACGGGTATGCCGTGGCTCGATCGCTTTGTGGTGCTATGCCGGTAGGTTGGTCCGGACCGCTGGTACACGGCGGGCGAAAAATCTCTTTGGATTAAGGAATGGCCCATGCTGCATTCCATTTCTTACTATTATACTCCGTTTTGTACAAAATCCCCTTTTCTTCCTGGAAAATTGCGGATTGGTGGAATATGCGCCATTCTTCATGATTTCGGACCCGTCAGCGGGTCCGAAAATCGAGATCACATAATGCGTCCGATCACCCGTTTTTTTCCTGGAAATAATCCTTGTGCTCCCGTTGTGGTCCAAGTCGGATCAGTCCGCAAAGCGGCCGGCGAACCTGGCACCTGTATCGGGCAGGATTCGTACTGGGGCGGGGGCGCAGCGATTATATTACAAACTTTCCCGTCCGGGAAGAGCTGCCTGCAAGAGACGTCAATTCCAGTATAATTTGCTGGAAAACCGGCGCGGAAAGGAGGAAATGATAGCAGGATGCGTATCGGCAGCGGAAGGCTCGGGCGTATCGTCGCAGAATCCCACCCGCAGGTGAACCGGTGGGTTTCCGGCATTCGCCCCGGACCGCCGAAGAGGATATGATGAGAGCGTATCCCGGTCTTTCGCTCCCCTCGGTCCCGTAGCCGTTCGCTGATTTCTCCGTCAGGCGGATTGCATGACATCCTCACCTATCACGATCGGTATGCTTCCGGGCTGGCCGGTGTACGGAAGCATTTTCCTCGACCGTTTCCTCCAATACATCATCAGCGGAGTCCGTGCGGCTGCGCGGGATCAACAGGTCAACCTGATGGTGGCCTGCGGGATCAGCCGGGCACCGGGTATGCGTTCGCTGCATACGGCTTGGCCGGTCCTCTCTTCGGATTGCGATTACGTCCCCCTGGGTCATTGGAATACCGACGGCCTGATCGTTACTTCCCCGCTCCGTTCGGAAGAGCGCAATCAATACCTGCGGAAGGTGGTGGCGGAAGGATTCCCCGTCGTTTTCATCGGCTCCGGCGAGGGCACACCCGCGATTGTCATGGATAACGAAGACGGCATCCATCAGGCCGTGGAGCATCTGGTCCGGCACGGGCACCGCCGGATCGCATTCATCGCCGGCGATCCCTTGGATCACGGTGACAGCATGGTGCGCCTGCAGGCTTACCGCAATGCCGTCGAGGAGTTCGACGCGGTGTCCGATCCGCGGTTGGTGGCGTACGGATACCATTACCGGGAAGGCGGCCGGAAGGCGATGGAACAGATCCTCGCCACAGGCATTCCCTTTACCGCGGTGGCGGCCTCCAACGACGTCTCCGCCTTCGGGGCGATGGAGATGCTGAAAAGCGCCGGCAGGCGAATCCCGATGGATGTGGCGGTGATCGGCTTTGACGACCAGCCGGCGGCGGCCGGGCAGATTCCCCCATTGACAACGGTGCATTATCCCCTGTTTGACGCCGGGGTGCTGGCGGTGAATACGCTGCTGGAGCGGATCGCCCGTTCCGGCGCGTCAGACCCGCAAGAAATCCGCATCCCCGCTTGGCTTTCCATCCGTGAGTCGTGCGGGTGTTCGCCTTCCTACCAGGTGGACCGGCCGGGGATCCGATCACGGGATGTCCGGGCGGATACCGGCATCGATCAGATCGCAAATGCCGTCGGGGATGCCCTGGAATCCGGGTTTGTCGGAAAGAATCCAAAGAATCTGTCCGGACGCTGCAAAGAGTTGGTCACTTCCTTCCTGCAGGGCGCGGAAAGCGGATCGTCACAGGAGTTCCACCGGGTATTGGGAGAAATCCTGGCGATGGCGGATTCCGGAGAAGACCATGGGGATATGTGGCAGGCGATGATTTCCGTCCTCCGTTTGCAGACGGCGGAGCTGGTCCCCGCCGGCCAGTCGACACAGGCGGAAAACCTGCTGCATCAGGCCCGGTTGGCCATCACCGACCATGCCGAGCGGCAATCGTTGCGCCGGCGTCTGTCGATCTCTGAAATCAACCACCAAATCGGATGGATGACCACCCGAATGTTTTCCGCGGGTACGGTGGAAGAAATCCTGCATGTCTTTGCCGTGCATCTTGCGCAGATCGGCATCTCATTCGCCCAGGTCGCTCTGTTCGAACCGCGCCAGGGGGATCCCCTGGGGGGATTTACCTTCTACGAGAACCTCTGGCGGGCCGACGGCGGGCAGTCGCCGGACGACTTGCGGGCGCTGTCCGCGGAGACGCCGCGTTTTCCGGTGCCGGAGATGCTGCCCGCGGATACGCCGTACACGCTGGCCCTCCTGCCGATCGTTTTCCAGGATTTGCCGATCGGATTCGCAGTGTTCGATGCCGGAAACCTGGAACCGCTGGCAACGGTTGTCCGACAACTGGCTGCCGCCGTGAAAACCCGGGAACTGCAAGTGCGCGCGGACGAACTATCGCTGACGGACCCCGTCACGGGCATTCAGAACCGGCGATTCTTTGAGTTGTTTTTACAGCGGGAGACGGAACGCTGCCGGAGGTACCGGCGCGGGATGTCCCTGATGTTGGTGAGCCTGGGCGGCTGGCAGGCATACGCCTCCGCGCAGGGACCGGCCAAAAGCCGGGACGCTTTACGATCCCTGGCGGAATGCATCACGGTGTGCGTGCGGCGCGGATCGGACGTTGTCTGCCGGTTCGCCGGCGATACCTTCGCCGTCCTTCTCCCTGAAACGACCCTTTCGGGCGCTCGGGCGATCGCCGAAACGATCCGCCGCAGCATCGAAGGCCGGAAATCGTTCCATCATGTGTTCGATGTCGGAATCGGCATCGCTGTGGCGGAAACGGAGCAGGACTTGGCTGACGCCGCGGACCTGATAGCCGCCGCTCAACAGGCTCTGAACCGGGCGAGGAACTCCGGCGGGAATCAGACCGACGTGGTACAAATGAATTCCTCGGCGCCGGATGATGGTGAGACGGAAGCGTGACGGAACGGATGCCGTGAAAGGACGTCGCATGGCGGATATTAATCGGTTTGTGGATCGCGTGGTGAAGAATGTAGAGCGAGTGATTGTCGGAAAGCGGAACAGCATTGAATTGCTCATGGTAGCGTTGTTGTGCGAAGGTCATGTGCTGATCGAGGACGTACCCGGGACGGGAAAGACCATGCTGGCCCGCTCGATCGCCGCCAGCCTGGGCGGTTGCTTCCGCCGGTTGCAATGCACGCCGGACCTGCTTCCCAACGACGTCACCGGTGTATCGGTGTACAACCAGAAGAACACCCAGTTCGAATTCCGTCCCGGCCCCGTTTTCGTGAATGTCCTCTTGGCGGATGAGATCAACCGGGCCACGCCGCGGACCCAATCGGCGTTGCTCGAAGCCATGCAGGAACAGCAGGTGACGGTCGACGGCCAGACACATCCGCTGCCCCGGCCATTTTTGGTATTGGCGACCCAGAACCCCATAGAATATGAAGGCACCTTCCCGCTTCCGGAAGCGCAGCTCGACCGGTTCCTCATCCGCCTGACCCTGGGATACCCCTCGGCAGCGGATGAAAAAATCCTGTTGGAGAAGGTCCGCCGCGAGCATCCGATTCTGCATTTACAGCAAGTGGCCAAATGCGAGCAACTCCTCGAACTGCAAAAACAAGTATGGGAAATCCACCTCGACGATACGCTGCGGGATTACATCGTGCGGCTGGTCGGACGCACCCGTTCCCATCCGGATCTGGCGTTGGGAGGGAGCCCGCGGGCCAGCCTGTCCCTGTTCAAGACCGCCCAGGCGCTGGCGGGTATTCAAGGCCGGGATCATGTTCTGCCCGACGATATCAAACGCATGCTGCCCGCCGTCCTGTCCCATCGTCTGGTGTTGCGTCCGGAATCGGCCCTCCGGGGAAGGACCATCCCTGTGGTGATAGAGGAATTATTGGCGGACACCCCGTTGGATTTGGGAACCGTGCGGTAATCCGGAAGGCGAAGGGGGAGGCGCGGGCATTGCGGATCGTCAACGTTCCGTTGCGGCGGAGGCGGCAGTCCTTTGGGCCTTTATTTTTTCGTGTTCCTGATCTTCCTTTTTCTTCTGGCCGTAGCGCTGGAAGACACCGCCGTCGTCACCATCATATATTTCCTGCTCGGCGCCTACCTGTTCGGGCGGTGGTGGAGGGATCGGTCACTGATGTCGCTGGAGTACCGGCGCCATCTGCATCCGCGGGCGTTGCTGGGGGAAACGGTCAACGTCCGTTTGGAAGTGATCAACCGGTCCTGGCTTCCCATCCCTTGGGTGCGGATCCACGAAAGTCTGCCGGTCGAGCTGGCTATCCCGAATTTTTTCCGCCGGGCTGTCGCCCTTCCGCCAAAGGGCCGGACCGTCGTCGAATACCTCTTGCGGGGAAACAAACGGGGGTACTACCGGATCGGTCCGGTTTATCTGCAATCCGGCGATTTGCTGGGGCTGGAGAAAAGCAGCGAACGGCAGGGCGCTCCCGATTACCTGACCGTCTATCCGCGGATTGTCCCCATCCGCCGCTGCCCTATACCATCGCTTTCCCCGATGGGCATCCTGCGCTCCCGCCAGCCGCTGTTCGAAGATCCCAGCCGAGTCATCGGCAAGCGGGATTACCTCACGGGGGATTCCCTGCGGCGGATCGATTGGAAATCCACCGCCGCGGTGGGGAAATTGCAGGTCCGGCAGTTTGAACCGGCAATTTCCCTGGAAGTGGCGATTTTCCTGAACCTTTGCGGTGTGGGTTTCGAGCAGCGCACCCGGATCGACGCCGCCGAGCTGGCGATCGTCACCGCCGCATCGCTGGCTTCCTTTGTGGCCGGCAAGCGGCAGCCCGTGGGATTGGAAACCAACGGCTACGATCCGCGGGAAGGAGACAGCCGGTTCCATTCCCTCCCTGCGCGCAGCGGCATAGAGCACATGATCCTCATCATGGAAAAACTCGCGCGCCTGCAGATGCGTGACGAGGACTCCTTTCATGAGCTGCTGCGCGAGCGCGGTGCGATGCTGTCTTGGGGGACGACGTTGTTGGTGATCACCGGGACACCCGATACGCAGCTGTATCATGAACTGCTGCTGGCCCGGCGGTCGGGGTTGCAGAGCATGGTATTCCTTACGGCCCCGGTGCTGCGGCACGAAGCGTTCGAAGGCCGCGCCCGCGCGCTGGGCGTTCCGTTGTACGAAATCCGTTCCGAAACCGATCTGGAGCGGATGATGTTATGAGTGCCCCAGCGATGAGCAAACGGAAGCGGCTGAACATCTTCTCCTTCGGCAACTCCATCCTGGCATCGGCCATGGTGGTATGTTTCATCGCCGCCCTGTTCCGCATGCTGAGCATATTCGATATCTTATGGGTTGAGGAACTGCTTGCGATCCGGCGGGAACTGGCGATCGGAGCCTTCCTGGTGGCCCTGGAGGTCCAAGGAACCCGCCGGTTGCTCGAACAGCATCCGATCTTCAGCCGCGAGTGGTTGTCGGCCATCGCCCTGGAATGGGGTTCTTGGGGGATCCTGCTGCTGGCGGCGGTTTGGATCCGGTTTGGCCCGCGGGTCACGGTGCAGGAACTTCCCGCATTGGCGGAGTTAAGCGCGCGGGTGGTTGCTCAACCGGAATTCCTGGAGGTATTGGTGCTCTGGCTGCTGACGTGGAGCCTCAGCCGGTACCTGGCGGCGGATTTAATGGCCTTGGAGAACATCCCGGCGTCCACGGTGAAAGAGGCCCTGCGGGGCGAACTCGAGGAACAGCATGCCGCCCGCAACCGCCTATGGCAGGACGTGTTCTTGTTCGGCGGAATCATGGTGGTCCTTTCCGTGTTCAGTCTTCCGGTGGCGAACTTCGTCGGGGGCCGCCCGATGGATTTCGGGACGCTGGGGCTGGAAATTTTCGTATTCTTTCTTTGCGGCTTGGGCCTGTTCGTGATCGGCCGGTTGATGCTCCTGCAGGCGGAATGGCTCACGGAACAGACGGGGATGGATGTCCGCCTACCCCGGATGTGGATCGGATACGGGCTGTTGTTCGTGTTGGCTCTTTTATTGCTCGCCGTCGTTTTGCCGACAGAATACTCGTTCCGCCTGTTGGCCAGCCTCAACCTGGTGTTCGTAGGCGTCAGTACATTGATCACCACACTGTGGATCCTCGGCACGTATCTGGTCGTCTCGCTGCTGTCCCTCATTATGCCCGCATGGACCAGCACATTGGACCTCGCGCAGCTTCACCCGCCGGAGGAAGAATTGGCGGAAAGCCTTCCCGCTTTGCCGCAGGGAATAGAATGGGGGACGGTCGTCCGCGAGATCGTGTTTTGGGGAATGGCGGTGCTGGTGGCGGTATACATCGTGCGCCAGATCCTGCGGATGCGGGTTCCCATCCTGCGGCGCCTCCGGCGCGCGCGTCTGATCCGCCGCATACTGAACCTCCTACTGAAATGGAAACGGCGCTGGGCGGCCTGGAAAAACAACGCCGCGCAGGGCGTCCGGAAAACCCTGCAAGCCTTCCGTGAGGATCTGGTGCGGCGCGTCGGCCGGGAGCCATGGGGTTTCTTGCGGCTTCGTGCGTTGGATCCTCGGCAGATGATCCGGTTTTATTTCTTCGCCCTGCTGCGCCGGGGGGCGGAGAGCGGAACGGCGCGCCTGCCTTCCCAGACTCCGCGCGAATACCTCGCCGTTCTCTCGGGAAAGCAAGAGCCGATCCGGGAGGAGCTGCGGGAGTTGACCCAGGCGTTCGAAGAATCGCGGTACACACTGCACCCGCTCGGTCCGGAAAAGGCCCGCCGTGTGCGAAAGGCGTGGAACGCGATCCGGATGGCCCTGCGGTTTAATAGAGCGGAAGGGCGTTCCGACCGGCGGAACATCGATCGAAGGCAATCGGCATGACGGTGGAGCGACGGTACACTATCGGAGTCTTGATCGGTTTTCACGTGTACGAGGGATCGTTTCCCAATCCCTTCGTTACGCCGCTCTTGGACGGTATGCGAACAGCCGCCCGCGATCAGGACACGAATCTGCTGGTGGGTTGCGGCCTGAGCCATGATCTTTCCCCCCGGCGGGTGTACAACCCCGCTTGGCCGGAACCTTTTCCGGGCGCGGATTTTGTCCCCGTCGGGCCGTGGAATACGGACGGCCTGCTGATCCTCAACCCGCTGCGGTTTCCCGAGCAATTGCAATACGTGCAGCAGTTGAAGGAACAGGAATTCCCCGTCCTGTTCATCGGATTGGGGGCCGGTACTCCGATGATCGTGGTGGATAACGCGGGCGGCATCCGCCAGGTGATGGAGCATCTGGTGGAACACGGACACCGGGAGATTGCGCTGATCGCCGGCGACGAGACGGATCCGGGCGATTCACAGATCCGATTGACGGCCTACCGCCAGGCGGTCAAGGAATTGGGTCTGGCCGAGGATCCGCGGCTGGTGGAATACGGCCAGCACTGGGTGGACGGCGGATACCATGCCATGCAGCGTCTCATGCAATCCGACGTGAAATTCACCGCCGTTGTCTGCAGCAATGACGAATCGGCGATGGGCGCCATCCGTGCGATCCATGAAGCCGGTTTGCGGATTCCATGGGATATCGCGGTGACGGGATTCGACGACCACCTGACGGCGCTGGCTCAGGTTCCGCCGCTCACCAGCGTTCATTATCCGCTGTTCGAAACCGGGTACCGGTCGGTGTTGTTGCTCCGCAAACGCATCGAATTCGGCCCCCAGGCCATATCCGATCAGACGGGGGTTTCCACTTGGTTGGTTCCGCGGCAATCGTGTGGGTGCCTTCCCGAAGTGGTCGATTCCGCCGTCATCCGCCGCGGTGCCGATTTCGACTCCGAGGAGGCGGATTCGCAACGGTTCCGGGAGAATCTCTCCGAAACGATGATGGAAGCCCTGCTGTCGGAAACCACCCCCGCCAACGTCCGTGATTCCCGGCCGTTGTGCGACCGGCTGGTGGACTCGTTTTTCTTCAGTTTGGCGGACGGCGACCTGTCGCATTTTCAAATCGCCCTGATCGAAGTACTCCAGCGGATCGAGGCGCAGGAAGACGATGCCCATGCCTGGCAGGCGGCGATCTCGGTCCTCCGCACGGGTGCCCATGTCGTACTCTCGGATTCCGGCGGCGGCCCCCGTGCGGATCATGCCGAAGATCTTTTACATCAGGCGCGGACTCTGATCAGCGAAAGCGCCCGGCGATGTCATGCGCGGATGCAATTCCGCCAAACGTATGCGGAGGAGGCCATGGGGCGGATGACCGCCCGGTTGCTCGCCTCCCTGGACGAGGATGCGATCTTTAAAATTCTGGCGGATCAGTTGCCGCAGGTGGGAATCCGCAACGGCCGCATCGCTTTTTTCGAGCCGCAGGACGGCGACCCGTTCCGGATGAGCCGTCTGCGGGCGGGCGGCGGAGATTCCGAAACACTGCGATTCGAAACCCGTACCTTCCCGCCGCGGGGTCTGTATCCGGAGACGGAACCATTCCATCTGGCCATCCTCCCCCTGGTGTTCAAGGAGGAACGGATGGGATATGCGGCGTTCGATGCGGGCAACCTGGATCCGTTGGCGACGGTCGTCCGTCAATTGGCGTCGGTGATAAAAAGCGCGGCGTTACACCGTACCGTGCTGGAATTGACCCTTACGGACGCCCTGACCGGCGTATTCAACCGCCGCTATTTCGACATCCTTCTGGAAAAGGAAGTGAACCGCGCCCGCCGCTACGACCGCCCGCTCGCCTTGATCATGATCGATATCGACCATTTTAAAAAGTACAACGACGCTTTCGGACATCCGGCGGGCGATGATGCCCTGCGGCATGCGGCGGAGATCATCCAATCCGGAGCTCGGCGGGGATTGGATGTGGTGACCCGCTATGGAGGAGAGGAATTCGCGGTCATTCTGCCGGAAACGGACGGCGGCGGCGCGCGCATCGTTGCCGAAGTCATTCGTGAAAGCATCCGATCCGACGAGGATTTTTTACGGACCTTGACCGTCAGCCTCGGCGTATCCGCTTTGCGGGGCGATGCCCTGACGGTCTCCCAATTGGTGGACCGGGCGGATCGGGCTCTGTATCAGGCAAAGAAACAGGGGCGGAACCGGACGGTGGTCGACGAAGAGTAGAGGACCCATACCGCCATTCCGGGGAAGGGATGTCCGCGGAGAAGTGACGGAAGATCCGGCCGGCGGGGATGAACCGAAGATGGCGGAAAAAGGGGCGGGTAAACGAAGAACGGGTTGCGGCAGGACCCGGGGGGAAACCGGCGCAATGATTGAAC
>JBJYXS010000124.1:0-9116 GCA_046260075.1 Anaerolineales bacterium
CGGCATCGCTTTCGAGAACATCGTCCTGGTGCCGAAGGCCGAATAGGGAGATCGCGAAAACGACGATATTACATTCTCAAAGGATAGGGAAGGGGATCGCCGCCTTTTTTTTCAACGCGATAAACCGTTTGGCTGAATGCAGCATGTTGATATTCGGAGATTGCAATCCGTCTCGGCGCCGATGACGTCCGAAATGTGCAGACGGTGTCTGCTGGCAGCGCGGCGCGTCCACTAGAAGCAATGGCCAAGGAATGGAATCTCTTCATCGATGTCTTTTCGAATCGATGTTCTTCCGATACAATAGGAAAGGACATTTTTTGTCAACAGCGCCGGAACGGAATCCGAATATCGTCGGAAAATTTTCCGGCGCGCGGAAAGGAGCGGAGTGATAGAGGAACTCAACGAAGATCATCCCGCAGAGTTTCCCTGCGGGACGTTCGACTGCCGCGATGATTGCTGCAAGTACGGGGTCGACGTCGAAATCGAAGAACGCGATCTGTTGATCGAAAAGGGATTGGCCAAGCCGGAGGATTTCACCGGACCGGAGGAAGAGGACGGGGATCTGATGTACCGGACGGCATTGGGGCCGCGCGGGTGCATTTTCCTCAATCCGGATCGCGGCTGCCGCCTGCACGCATCGGGAATCAAGCCCGTCGTCTGCAAAATATTCCCCCGGGATGAAGAAGAGATGCGGGAAGCGTACGAAGACGATTACCTGCCCTGCTATCACCAATACCGAGCCTTCATGCGCGCCAGGAAACGCAAGCCGGTCAAGGAAGCCGCCTGAGGACGGATCGCCGACCGTCGGGGCGGATTCGCCTTTTGTCGGATTGGTCTTTTTCATGCATGATCCGTTTTCCAAACGCGCCTTTTTCCGGCGCGTTTTTCCTGGCCACCGGTCGCCCATACGGCCAGAAAAAAATCCCCCTGCCGGTGGAAGCCGCACCGCCGTATACTCCGAGGAAGCGACGCCGGTCCGGCGTCGAAAAAAATACCGGAGGGCGGGATGGCTCAAATGATTGCAGTTTGCGGATTGGATTGCGCGGCGTGCGAGGCGTACCAGGCCACCCAGGCCGGAGACACGCCCGCCCTGGAGAGAATCGCCGCCAAGTGGCGGATCGAATACAAGGATCCGGGGATCGACGCCAAAGGAATAACCTGCGACGGCTGTCTTTCGAACACCGGACGGATGTGCGGACATTGTCTGGAATGCGGTCCGCGGCTGTGCGCCGTCGAACGCGGGCTGGCGAATTGCGCCCATTGCCCGGAATACGGGTGTGAAAAAATCAGCTCCTTGCACAAGTTCATACCGGAGGCGAAGGCCCGGCTGGATGATATCCGGGCCGCCTTGTGAGCGCGGATGCACGATCCCTCGGGACATGCGGAAAGCATGTCCCGTTTTCTTTTAATCCATCCATCGCGGCCGTCGGCTGCCGCATATAGGATCTCTACATGCGTTGAGGATCGCTCGAAAAAAAGAAGTGCACGGTCCGGTGTACAATCAATCCTTGCGGGGGGATGGACCGTGCGCCGGCCGGGGACGGCGGTTTCCATCCTTCCACCAATTTCTTACGGGAGCGGCGATGCCGGATACCGGAAAAACCTCCGACGAGAAGGTCATCATCGTCCAACCGGACGGTCCCTACCTGGTCAAGGGCGGAATCCCGCTCGTCGAAAAGATACAGGTCGTCACCGAACACGGCGAACCCCTCACCTGGAAAAAGGTTCGGACCTTTCCGGTAAAGCCGTCCTACATCCTCTGCCGGTGCGGACAATCCAAGACAATGCCCTTCTGCGACGGATCGCACCGGCGGACCGGTTTCGACGGAACCGAGACGGCGGACGAACGGCCCACCGCCGAACGGCAGCAGGAATTTCCGGGCGGGGTGCAGATTTACGTCCGGCACGACGATTACCTGTGCATGGAATCCGGCTTTTGCGGCACCCGCTGGTCGACGATGGAGCAGTTGGTGCGGAATTCGGAAAACACCGACGTCCGCTCGCAGGTGATTGCGATGGTCGAACGCTGTCCGTCGGGCTCGCTGGTGTACGGGCTCTCCGGCGAAGAGGGGGACATCGAACCCGACCTTCCGCAGTCGATCGCCTTCACAACCGACGTCCTGTCGTCGGGGCCGGTCCGGGGCGCCTATTGGGTGACCGGATACATCCCCATCCGCCGGGCGGACGGCAAGTTGTTCGAAATCCGCAATCGGGTGACCCTGTGTTCCTGCGGGCGATCGCGGAAAAAGCCGTTGTGTGATGGAACCCACCGGACGTAAGGCCGGCATGCCGGCCGATGGAAGATGCATCCGATGCGGGCACCCTCGGACGCCGTATGCCGAGCGGCGGATTTTACCCGTACCGCATTAAAAAGATCGGAATTCCTCCGCGAAGTTAAAAATGCGGAAAAAGGGTGTGTATAATTCGAAGCAACCGGTGCATATCGCGCGACGATGCAACGAAACAGGATAATGCCGAAGGACAAGCCCCTCCCTCCACTATACCCCTGCAGATACCCGATCAAGGTGATCGGGGAGTACGGCCTGGAATTCGAATCCGGCGTACTGTCGGTGATGGCCGACCATGTAGATGGTCTTCCCGAGCACGACATCGGCCGGAACATCAGTTCCGGCGGAAGATACCTTTCCCTGACGTTTCACATCGTCGCCCGCAGCCGCGAGCATTTGGAAAAGCTGTACGCCGATTTGAACGCCCAGGAGAAGGTGCTCATGGTGATCTAAGCCGCAACGGTCGATGCGGAGATCGGCTTTCCACTGGGAGAAAAGGGGGGGTTGATCCGAAGCGATCCGGGGGTACAATGGCGGAGCCGGGCGGCCGGCCAGAGGTTATCCCGGACGGGTGCGCGATGACAAACGATCCACATACCGAAGAGGAAAACGAAGAGCAGTTCGTCGGCGAATTGGTGCTGTTCCGCTGCCGCGATTGCAAAAAAGAACTCGTTTATCTGTGCGAGGACATGGAGGCGCCGTGCTTCCTGCAACACTGCACCTACGAAGCCATCGAGGTATGGTGCCCGAAATGCAGCATCGGGTACACGTTTTCCCTCAACAACGGCGAGCATCCGGCCAGTTGGACCTGCCCGGATTGCGGAACCAACTACCCGCTCCCCGATGATTTGTATTCCAACCCCATGCCGGTCCTGGATCCTTCGTTCATTGAGCGATACCGCAACAATTTTAAATTGAAAGAAAGCGATTAGCATCGGGAATCGAGGGCTCCGGCCGTTCGCGCCGGTGCCGCACGATCACCCGCGCCGGCGGGAAACGGGGCCGAAGGCGATCCTTTTCCACCTCAGGCAGTCGGATTCGATCCGGAGGATGAGCCCGGCCGGGCGCATCCTCCGCCGACGATGCCGATCACACCATCCATTGGCTGTCCGGCAGGGAACGGGACCGGGTCGCCCGACAAACGGGCAAGCAGCAATCGGAATACAGCGGAGAGGATATCATGGACAGACCGGAAGCAGCGGCGGAGTTCATGCGCAGCGGGTTTAATTGCGCGCAGTCGGTGGTGAAGGCGTTCCTCACGGATCTGGAGATGGAGGAGGATGTCGCGGCGAGGATGGCGGCCCCATTCGGCGGGGGGCTTGGACGCTGCGGCCATGTCTGCGGAGCGCTTTCGGGCGCGGTGCTCGTGATCGGCGCCCGCTTCGGCAACATTCATCCGGCGGATGCGGCGGCTCGGGAGCGGGCGTACACGGCGGCCGGGCAGTTGCAGGAACGGTTCCTGAGGGAGCACGGTTCGGTGATGTGCCGCGACTTGGTCGGCGTGGATATGCGGAACGCTGAAGCGCTGCAGCGCGCTCGGGAGGAAGGTGTATTCAGCACCGGATGCCCGGTTTTCGTGAAATCGGCCGGGCGAATCTTGGAGGATATCCTCTCGGGGAAGTGATATGATGGCGTTTTCCGTCGGCGGGATTCCGCACCGATACGATGCGGATGCCGGCGGCTTCCGCGAAGCAGAGCAAGAGGAGATATGGAACCGCATCAGACGCCCGGATTTCGATCGGTCCCCCGCACAGGTGTGATTTTCGTAATGCACGAGGCTGCCCAGCATGGGTTTTCCTATGAGGATCCCGGATGGGCCAATCTCGGACAGGGATCGCCGGAAACGGGGGACCTGCCCGGTGCGCCGCCGCGAATCACATCCGTCACCATCTCCGCCCCCAGCCGGCAGTATTCGCCGATTGAAGGAAGCCTCGCCTTGCGCCAAGCGGTGGCGGAATACTACAATTATCTTTACCGCCAGGGAAAATCGTCGCAATACACCGCCGCCAATGTCAGCATCGCCAACGGCGGCCGTTTGGCGCTCACCCGCCTGGCCGCGGCGTTGGGCACCGTCAACATGGGGCACTTCATCCCCGATTACACGGCCTACGAGGAATTGCTCGGCGTCTTTAAGGCCTTCACCGCCATCCCCATCCTGCTCGAACCCCGTCACGGATACCACATCACGGTGGCCGATCTGGAGAACGAGATCTTGGGCCGCGGGCTCAGCGCGCTCCTGACGAGCAATCCCTGCAATCCCACCGGCCAGGTGGTGGAAGGGAAAGAGCTGGATGCCTGGTGCGAATTGGCGCGTACTTGCCGCTGCTCCCTGATTTTCGATGAGTTCTATTCCCATTACCTGTATGACGGCGAGCCGGGGCGGACGATTTCCGCCGCTTCGCTGGTCGAGGATGTGGACGAAGATCCGATCATCGTGGTGGACGGCCTGACCAAGAACTGGCGCTATCCCGGCTGGCGGCTTTCGTGGACGCTCGCCCCGCGCGACGTGGTGGATACCATCGCCAGCGCCGGATCCTTCCTCGACGGCGGGCCCAACCACCCGTTCCAATCCGCCACCCTCGATCTCCTGCAGCCCGAATTCGCCCGGCGGGAAACGCTGGCGATCCAAGTCCAATTCCGGAAGAAACGGTTCTACATGCTGGAACGGTTGAAGAAAATGGGAATCCGCGCGGATGTCGACCCGGCCGGCACATTTTACGTATGGGCCAATCTTTCGCGCTTGCCCGCTCCGATCAACGACGGGATGACCCTGTTCCGGGAGGGATTGCAGGAAAAGGTGATAACCATCCCGGGGATTTTCTTCGACGTCAATCCCGATAAACGCCGCGCGCACGCCCGTTACGAGCACTATGCCCGAATCAGCTTCGGGCCGGAAATGGAAAAACTGGAACTCGGTCTGGATGCGCTCGAACGGGTGATCACGAAGTTCTGACATATCCGCCCGCGCACTTCGGGTAGTACAATAGACGGAGTCCGCCGCCGCGGCGGCGGGAAGCGGTGCACCGTTCGCCTCCCTCATTCCTCCACCCTGCATAAGGCGGAGCCGAATATTGCAGCACCGTTCTTTCTTAAAGGAGGAACGATGGACGAATTCCCCGAATTCATGCGGAATCCGAAGAACCTCATCCACCGCGATTCGCACTATGTGGAGGGGTTGGAGGGTTTTGTGTTCGACGGCGCGGACGGCGGCCAAATTGCCATCTGGAGTGCGCGCGACGCCGGGACCGCCGCGGAGCATTCCCATCCCTTTGATGAGTACATCCTGACGGTGCGGGGGGAGTACATCCTTCACATGGGCGGTAAAGCACTTACGCTGAAGCCCGGCCAGGAAGCGGTGATTCCCAAGGGGACTCCGCACTACGGCCAGCGAGTCGCCCACACGCGCACGATCCATGCCTTCGGCGGCAAACGGGCGGTACGGGAATCCGAAACGGAAGGATGAAGATATGCCGTTGACATTCGATTTCCCGCTGGATAAATGCCGAAAATATCAGGGGACCAATCCGCGGCCTGCGGATTTCGACGCCTACTGGGACCGGGCCATGGAAGAAATGCACGCGGTGATGCCGGACGTGGCGATGGAACGGGCGGAGTTCCGGGCCCGCGGCGTGGAATGTTTCCACCTTTCATTCACCGGAGTGGGCGGCGCGCGCGTGCATGCCAAGTTCCTGCGGCCGGAAAAAAACAACGGTCCGCACCCGGCGATTATCATGTTCCACGGTTATTCCATGGATTCCGGCGATTGGTCCGACAAGCTGGCATATGTCTCGCAGGGCTTCACCGTGGCGGCATTGGACGTCCGCGGGCAGGGAGGGCTCTCGCAGGATCACAGCGTAGTCGGCGGAACCACACTGCACGGCCACATCATCCGCGGGCTGGACGACGCGGTCCGCGGAGAACCCGACAAACTCCTCTTCCGCCAGGTTTTCCTCGATGCGGCCGAATTGACGGAAATCGTCATGGATATGCCCGACGTCGATGCGGATCATGTCGGAGTGACCGGCTGGAGCCAGGGCGGAGGCTTAACGGTGGCCTGCGCCGCTCTCGTTCCGCGGATCGCCCGCGCGGCTCCGGTCTATCCCTTCCTCAGCGATTACCAGCGGGTGTGGGAAATGGATATGGCCAAGGACGCCTACCAGGAACTTCGGGATTATTTCCGGCGCGCCAATCCCTTGCATGCCAACGGGAATTCCGTGTTCGAAGCGCTGGGGTACATCGACATCCAGCACCTCGCGCCGCGCATCCGATCCGAAGTGCTGTGGAGCACCGGCTTGATGGACGAGATCTGCCCGCCGTCGAGTCAGTTCGCCGCCTATAACAAGATCTCCGCCAAGAAGCGGATGGATATCTATCCGGATTTCGGCCACGAGGGCATCAAGGGCGCGGGCGACAGAATCTTCGCGTTCCTTTCGGATATTTAATCCTCAGGCGCGCTCTGGCCGTACGGCGAGAGGGTGCGATATAATGGCGCGGCGGATGTGCAAGGAACAGGCCGCTCATTTCATGGAGAAAATATGACAGCAACGAAAGTTCTGGTCACCGGAGCAGGAGGCTTCATCGGGCACCATCTGGTGAAGCGGTTGAAAAAAGAAGGCTACTGGGTGCGCGGGGTCGATCTGAAATACCCGGAGTTCGAGCCCACTGCGGCCGATGAGTTCGAGATCCTCGATATGCGGCGCTGGTCGGACTGCCTGCAGGCCACCCGCGGAGTGGAGGACACATACGCACTCGCCGCCGATATGGGCGGAATGGGGTTCATTTCGAAGTACCACGCCCAGATTCTCCACAACAATCTCCTGATCAGCAACCACACGCTCGACGCGGCGCGGATAAACGGCGTAAAACGCTACCTGTTCACCTCATCGGCCTGCATCTATCCGGAATTCAAGCAAACCGAGGTGAATGTCACGCCGCTGAAGGAAGAGGATGCCTACCCCGCCCAGCCGCAAGACGCCTACGGTTGGGAGAAGCTCGTCACCGAACGTCTGTGCAAGCACTACCGCGAGCAGTACGGCGTGGAGACGCACGTCGTCCGCTTTCATAACATGTTCGGGCCGATGGGCAAGTGGGAGGGCGGACGCGAAAAGGCGCCCGCCGCTCTATGCCGCAAGGTGGCCGTGGCCAAACTCCAGGGCGAGCCGTCGATCGAGATCTGGGGCGACGGCGAACAAACGCGCTCCTTCTGCTATGTCGACGATTGCGTCGAGGGGATTTACCGCCTGATGACCTCCGATTTTCCGGGTCCGGTCAATCTCGGGCAGGACAGGCTGGTGACGATCAACGAGTTAGCGGATCTGATCATGCGGGCGGCCGGGGTGAAGCTGGAGAAGAAGCATATCGAAGGCCCCTTGGGCGTACGCGGGCGCAATTCCGACAATACGCTGGTCAAGCAGAAGCTGGGCTGGGAGCCGAAGGTATCGCTGGAGGACGGCTTGGCGCGGACGTATACGTGGATCGAAGGCTTGGTGAAAGCCCGGTTGGATGCCGGGTTGCCGATCAACCAGCCATCGTAATACCGACCGCACGACAACCGAAAGGGGGAGAATATGAAACGAGGGGGAGGAATATTGGTCGCCGCGGTATGTTGTTCGTTCCTGTTGTGCGGCGTGTCATCGCCGCTTCGTCATGCACCGCAAGAATCCGAAACCGGCACAGGCACACCGACCGGTTCGGATTTTTTCATTCCCACGCCGACCGGCACGCCGTCTGCCGGCGTTTCGGAGACGGGCACCTGTACCGACACCCCTACGCCCACGCTCTGGCCCACCCCGATACTTTCTCCAACGGATACCGCGACTCCTTCCACGACGGCATCCGTCATGCCGACGCCGACGGAGACACCCACGGGCACGGATACCCCACTGATGACGGCTTCTCCCGGCGGCACGGATACGCAAACGACGACGGATTCTCCGACAGCGGGATCCGCGCCGGGCAGGGTGATCATCAGCGAGGTGGCCTGGGCCGGGACGGCGGCCTCCGTCCATGACGAGTGGATCGAGCTGTGGAATCCGGGCGGGACGGCGGTCGACCTCGGCGGCTGGGTGCTGACCGACAACGGAGATATTCATATCGCCCTGAGCGGTTCGATCGGTTCCGGATCGTACTTTCTCCTGGAACGAACCGACGATACGACGGTCGGCAACATCGCCGCTGATCGGATCTACACCGGAGCGCTTTCGAATGCCGGCGAGTCGTTGTTCTTGATCGATTCTTCCGGAAGCGTGGCCGATTCCGCCAACGGCGGCGGAGGATCTTGGCCGGCGGGCAATGCCGTGCCCAACGGATCGATGGAGCGCAGGGGCGATGCGCCGGACGCGCCGTCTGCATGGTGCTCCAATGACGGGATCCACCGCAACGGATCGGACGCCGGCGGCCAGCCCATCAATGGGACGCCGCGCCAACCGTTCTCCGGTTTCTGCGGCGGCGCCACCCCCACGCTTCCCCGCACGCGGACCCCGACGCCGACCGGATCGCAAACCGCCGACGGCACATCCACCGCCACACCGACCGTGATCCGGACGCCGTTTCCGCCGCATAGTGTGGTGATCAATGAAGTGGCTTGGGCCGGAACGGCCGCCTCGTCGGCCGATGAGTGGATCGAATTGTGGAACCCGGGGACGGAGACGATCGGACTGAACGGATGGGTGCTGACGGACGGCGGGGATGTGGCCGTTGATTTGGAGGGATCGATCGAGCCGGGAGGGTTTTATCTCCTGGAACGGAGCGACGACGATACCCTCAGCGATATCGCGGCGGACCGGATCTTCACCGGTTCGCTGGCCAATGCGGGCGAGGAATTGATTT
>JBJYXS010000125.1:0-1974 GCA_046260075.1 Anaerolineales bacterium
CCGAAGTCCAGGATCTGGTGGTGGCCCGCAACCGGATCACGCTTCCGACGGCGGAGGCCGAGGCGTTGGCGTCGGCGAACGAGGGCTGGGTGACCGGCATTCTGCTCAGCAGCCACCTGTTGTGGCGGGGGCTGCCGCTCGGCGCAGGGATCACCGGACGGGACCGCGTCTTCCAGTTCCTGGCCAGTGAAGTGCTGGAGCAGCAACCGGATGCCCTGCGGCGTTTCATGCTTGAGGCGTCGGTCATCCTCGACATGGATCCGCCCGGATGTGATTTCATCCTCGGGCGCAGCGACAGCCGTACGCTACTTTCCCAGCTTGATTCGCGCCGGCTGTTCGTATTCTCTTCCGGCGAAGATCCGCCCGCCTACCGGTTCCATAACCTGTTCCGTGAATTCCTGCGGGAAAATATGCAGCGGCGGGATCCCGGCCGGTACAAGGCTCTGCTGGAACGAACGGCGGAGTGGAATCTCCGGATCAGCATGCCGGAGGCAGCCTTTTCCTATTTCGTTCAGGCGGAAAATTACCACCGGGCGGCCCGGCTGGCCGAGGACCACGTCCAGAAATTCTATGAATCCGGACGGGCCCAAACGCTTCAGGAGTGGGCCCGCCGGCTGTATCCGGTGCGGTTCGAGGTGCCGCGGTTGTATGGATGCGTGGCGATGACGCTGGGGATGAGCGGGGAATTCCAGAAAGCGGAAGAGTACCTCGAGATTTCCAGCCAGGGTCTGGAGCGTGCGCAGAATACGGCCCGCCGGAACAGCCTGGAATCGACCCGGGCATGGCTGGCCTTCCGAAAAGGCGAATATGAGGCGGGGTGGACCATCGCCGAAAGGCTGCTGGCCAAGGGAGTCGAAGGCGGCGTGGAAATCCCCGATCTGCGCATGGCGGCCGAACACGCCGGACGCTGCGCGGCGGCGCTGGGGAAAACCCGCGAGGCGGTGCGCTATCTGCGCGAGGCGCTGGACATGTTCCCCGAGCAAGAAAAAAGCTACGACCGGGCCCACGTGATCAACGAGCTGGCCAACATGCTCCGCACGGCCGGCGAAAGCGCCGAATCCTACGTCATGCAGCGGCGGGCGCTCGCCCTATGGCGCGAATTGGACTTTCCGGGACCGGTTGCCATTGCCCTGAATAACCTGGCGTACGATCAGCATATGATGGGTCAGTTGGAGGAAGCCGAATTGTCCTATAACGAGGCGGTCGAATGGTCCCGCAAATCCGGCGATCGGCACTCGCAAATGCTGATCTTTTCCGGGCTGGGCGACCTGATGAAGGACCGCGCCCAATACGCCAAGGCGGCGGGGTACTACACCTCCGCCGACAGATTGGCGGAGGAGGGCGGCGATGTATCGATGCAGGGGTACATCTACCGGGCCCGGGCGGACCTCAACCGCTGGCTGAAGAATTATCCCGCCGCCCTGGAATGGCTGCGTCGGGCGCAGGAACTGGTCGACCGCGAAAATGCGGTCGTTGCCGCGAACGACCGGATCTTCCACGGCGCCCTGATGGAGGAAATGGGAAAGTCACCGGAGGCGCTGGACACCCTCCGCCGGGGGGTGGAGGTATTGGAACGGGAACAGGCACCCAAGGCGGCATTGGCCGAGTCGCTGTTCCTTCTGGCGCGATCGGAATTTCGGGCCGGGGCACACGCCGCGGCCGAAGACGCGCTGCGACGCGCGTTTGATCTTGCCTTTGCTTGCGGATCGGACCAGGGATTGGTCCGTGAGGTCCGCTGCGCGGAGGATTTATTGGACGGGTTCGCCGACCATCCGCGGCTCGGCGGTTTCTGCGTTTCACTGGCCGAACGATCCAAACGACAGACGGCGGACGAGCACGCGGAAGAACAACCCGCGGTGATCGAACCGATGACGCTCAAGGTGAAAGCCCTCGGAGCGCTGGATATCACCTGGGCGAGCAGGAGCCTTCCCCGTTCGGCCTGGACATCGCAAAAGGCGAAGGAGGTGTTCCTCT
>JBJYXS010000126.1:0-6902 GCA_046260075.1 Anaerolineales bacterium
GAATTCCATCGCCGCCCGCGCGGAAAAATGCATGTGCTGCTGCCGGCGGCCGACGAAGCTGGGGTTCGCCCATTCGGAGACGGTCTGCGGGCGCAGCTTCAGGCGCAAGTGCCCGGGCCGCTCGGAAAGACTCCAGAACGTTTCGCGCGGGGTGCGCAGGAAATCCCATTGCAGACCAAGCCGGCCGGCGTCGAAGTGGTCGCAGGCCGGCGGCGCGGGCCAGGGGTGCTCGGGCAGGTCGGGGACCGGGAATTCGAATTCCACCCGGCCGATCCCGGGCGCAACCACCGGCCAGCCGTCCTCCCAGCGCACCGGGGCCATGAAGGTTTCGCGCCCGAGGTTGTAGAAATATCCGCCATACGGCCGCATGGCCAGCATCACCATCCACCATTCGCCGTTTTGCGTCTCCACCAAATCCGCGTGGCCCGTTCCGACGATCGGGTAATCCCGCCCCAGGTGGCGGTGGGTGAGGATCGGATTGCGCAGCCAGCCCTCGTAAGGGCCGGTGATCTTTTCGCTCCGCGCGATCGTCACGGCGTGGTCGTGCCCGGTCCCGCCTTCGGCGATCAGCAGGTAATACAGCCCGTTGATCTTGTAGATGTGGGGTCCCTCGGGGTGGATCGCCTTCTTCAGCGCCCCTTGCCACAACGCATGTTTGGGCCCTTTCAGCTGCATGGCCTTGCGGTCCAGCTCCTGAAGCCAGATTTCGGTGTGCCCGGGGAAATCCCGGTCGGCATGCGGCCGGTTGCCGCAATACCACACCCGTCCGTCGTCGTCGAACAGCAGCGAGGGATCGATCCCCGGCGCGTCCTTCAGCCAGTAGGGTTCGGACCACGGGCCCTCGATCGACGGAGCGGTGACGATGAAATTCCCGGTATCCTCGCGGCCCTTCACCAGCGTGTTGATGACGTAGAAGGTCCCCTCGTGATGGCGGATGGTCGGGGCGAACAGACCGCCCGAAGGGCGGATGCCGTCGAGGTTCAACTGCGACGGCCGGATCATCACGTGGCCGATGGGCCGCCAGTGCACCAGGTCGCGGCTGTGGTGAAGCGGCAGGCCGGGGAAGAACTCGAAGGTCGAGTTGACCATGTAGTAATCGTCGCCGACCCGGCAGATCGAAGGATCGGGATAGAACCCGGGCAGGATGGGGTTGCGGAAGGTTCGGGTCACGGGAAGAGGCTCCTTTTTTGGGAGGATGCGGGAATTATATCCGCTTCCGGGAGCCGTGCCGTGCGGAATCCGCGCCGGCGACCGGAGGGGAGACGTCGCGGGGAATGTTCAGGACGGGAGCGTCAGCCCGCCCAGCCAGAGCAGGATCACGGCGGCCATCATGCCGAAGTGGTACAGCCCGTTGCGGTCCACGGGGGAAAAACGGTCGATTCCCATGGCCTGGACCGCGGAGGCCGCGATGGAAATCGACAGGCCGGCGACGATCTGCCACGAACCGGAACCGCCGGGTAATCCGAGGATGTTCAATACCAGCAATAGGATCAGGACGGGAGCATAGTTGAGGATCACCGCCAGATACTCCCCGGTGCGGAGGGTGAAAAAGCAAAATACCGCCAACTGAAGAAGGCCGATCCAGACGGCTCCCACGCGCCAGGCGGCGGATCCGAATTGCCAGGCCGCCGTCTGGAGGGAAAAGAAGGTGATCCCGCCGATGAAAATCCAGGTGGTTTTTTGGAGGATCCTCCGGGCGCGCGAATCGCCCTTCGGTTCGAGAAAGCCGTGATCCAACCCGCCCAGCAAAGCCGCCAGGGCCATGCACAGCATGGCCAGCGCCCAGTACAGCGCCGCCGACGGGGCCGAGGGCGCGCGGCCCAGAAGCAGGCCCGCCGCGAAAAATGTTTCGCCGGCCAGGATGAAATCCGTCGCAGCGGTGATTTCCCAAGCCTTCATTGCCCGATCCTCCGCATGCCGGCGGACAGAGTGAACTCCGGCGTCAGCCGGACGGTCGAATCCCCTTTCCTCGCCTACATCAGGGTGGCGATGACCTCCAGCGTGTTCGCCACGCTATGCGCGATCCATCCGGGCAGGATGCTTTCCGAATGGTAGTACAGCCACCCCAACAGCCAGCCGGAGATTAGCTTAATGATGACCAGCGGAAACATCACCGGATGGGCCCGCAACACCAACAGGTGCGGCAGGAGGAAGATCAGTGCCTGGACGGTGTTGCCGGCCGCAAATCCGAACCGCCGGATGAGTATCCCGCCCAGGAACCCGCGGAAGAATATTTCCTCCCCCGAAGCGATATAAATGGCTTCATGGATCCAGATCAGGAATATGTTCCTGGCATTTACCGTCAGCCCCGCATATCCGCTGAGGTTGAGGTTCGGATCCTTGAGGATATCCGACGGGATAGCCTGTGCGGCCAGCCAACTTAAAACACCCACCAGGGCCGCGATGCCCAACCCCCACAGGAAGTCCGCCCAGGCACAATCCCGCCAGCCGATATCGCCCAGCACGTCGCGCGCGGCGTCGCCGCGCCATCGGCGCGCGAAGATGTAGATCAACGACGGAATACTGAGTAACACCAGGGTAAATGGAAAGGCCATCCCTCACCTCCGGAAGATGCAATGGCAACGGCTTTCCATTATATATGCTTTCCGCGCCGGTTCGAACGTTTCGGCGGGCGGTGAAACCAAGTGAGATGTTCTATGCGGAAAAGAAGAAGATCAACCATAAAATGCACAAAAGACACAAAAGAAAGAACCGTTCATTATTTCTGTGCCTTTTGTGCTTTTTGTGGTTAATTGATTTTCACTGTTCGAATCGTTATCTATACCGGCTGTTCGGCCCATTCCGCTGCCCGGCGTTTGGCGCGCACGCTGCTCCAGCGCCGGTGGATGAACTTGGCCACCCACGGCGCGGGCGCCCATCCGCCCAGGCGCCGCAGGATCCGGTTGAAGGTTCCGGGGATGTACAGCGGAACGCCCGCCAGAGCGCAGTCGATCGTCTCTGCGGCGACCGAACCGGTGGATTGGGCCGTGAGGCGGCCGGCCAGGCCCTGGGCCCGGATCGCGCGGACGCATTCCGCGTTGGTGTACATCCCGCCCGGGCACAGCGCCGTGACCGTCGCGCCGAGTTCCCGCACCTCCTCGCCGAGGGCCAGCGAAAAATCCAGCAGGAAGCGCTTCGAGGCCGCGTAGGTCGCCTTGTTGGGCATCGGGTAGAAGGCCGCCAGGCTGGCGACGTTGATGACGTGGAAGGCGGAGAGCGGATCGCGCAAGACCAGGAGCGAACGGGTCAGGTCGACCGCGGCCTCGATGTTCAACCGGAGGATCGCCAGGAGGGAGCGCCGCGGCTGGTCGAAGAAGGTTCCCTCTGAATCGGTCCCGGCTACGTTGATCAGCATGAAGATCCGCTCCGGGCGCGAGCGGAGGGTTTCGATCAGCCGCAACCGGTCGTCGGCGTCGGCCAGGTCGCAGGGGGCGCAGTCCACGGCAACGCCGTGGGCGTTGCGCAGCCCGCGGGCCAGCATGTGCAGCGCATCCCCGCGCAGATCCGTGAGGAACAGATCCCAGCCGCGCTCGGCGCATTCGGCGGCGAAGGCCTTCCCCAGGCCGCCGGTCGCTCCGGTGATTACCACCCGGCGGGGGCGAACAGCATGCATTTCTTCCATCGATGCCTCCGTTCTCCCTCACCCCTCACCCAGCATTTAATGGGAGAGGGGAAGCCGGTGCTCTTCCGGCGGGGTGAGGGCACACATCCGCTCGGAGATCTCCCACAGGCGGCGGGCGGATTTCCCATCCAGGGCCGCCGGGTCCGGGTCGGCCGGGCGGCCGTGTTTCCAGTAGATTCCGCGCTCCCGGTCGACGTCGGGATCCAACAACAAACGCACGATCCCTTCGGCCGACTCCTCGGGGGTTATCCCGCCCGCGCTGCGGAGAGCCCAGACCCAGCGCACG
Organism: Anaerolineales bacterium; assembly: GCA_046260075.1. GTDB lineage: Bacteria > Chloroflexota > Anaerolineae > Anaerolineales > RBG-16-64-43 > JAFGKK01. The sequence goes on from JBJYXS010000126.1 coordinate 3,909, forward strand.
AGGGCCGGCGCGCCCTTGGCCCCGATGTGGGTCCGCACCAGGCCCGGGTCGGCGGAGAAGGCCTGCACGTTGTTTCGCTCCCCCAGACGGCGGTTGAGTTCGCGGGTGAACAGCACGTTGGCCAATTTGGAGCGGCCGTAGGCGCGCAGGCCGTTGTAGCGGCGGCGGGATTGCAGATCGTTCCAATCCAGCCGGGAGCGGTAATGCGATCCCGAGCTGACCGTGACGATGCGCGCGGACGGCGCGGCCTGCAGCAGCGGCAGCAGTTCACGGGTAAGCAGGAACGGGGCCAGATGATTCAATGCCCACGTTCGTTCGAATCCTTCGGGCGTGAGCGTCAGCCAGAAGGAAAATCCGCCGGCGTTGTTGAGCAGTCCGTCCAGCCATTTGGATGGGGCGGCGGCGAGCCATTCGCGCACCCGCTCCGCCGCATCCGAGACCTCGCTCTGCAGGGAAAGATCCGCCCGCAGGCAGACTGCCTTGCCCGCCGGGTTCAGGGCGCGCAAGGATTGCTCGCACGAGCGGCAGCGTTCCGGCGACCGGCCGATGCCGATCACCGCCGCCCCGCCGCGGGCCAATTGCCGGGCTGCCGCCAGCCCGATTCCCGATGTGGCGCCGGTGACGACAAAGGTTTTTTGTGCGGGCGGTGTGTCCATGGGCGGGATCAGCTTCTCCTTGGGATCGATCCACATGATAACGGCAAACCTCCTTCGGCGTCCCGCGGTTCGGCAATATGCGTCACCGTCGACGGACGGCCTTTTTACAGCCGCTATCATGCCCGGAAAACGGGTGCATTGTCATGATCCGAAAGGTGCAGAAGGGGGGTGCAATCCGGCCGACGGATGGATCTTCGCGGCGGGAGGATGGAACATTCAATCTCTTTTACAACGCGGTGTCCTTCGCGTTGGACGGTGGATTCTCCTTGATCAAGATCGATCTGACTTGCTGTTCAAAGGCTTTGCCCGTTTTCATCGCGGCCCGGGGGTCGTCCTCGAAGTGCAGGAGCAGGTCCTCGGCGGCGCGGCGGAAGGCTGTTTCGGGGCCGAAGGTCACCAGGCAGGATTGGTCGCCGGTAAAAATCAACAGGAACCGCTCCTCCCTTCCATCCTCTTCCAAGGCCCGGTTCAGCCCGTGGATCATCGATTCCACATCGTACCAATCGCCCAAATTGCGCACCCGGAACGCGGCTGCGTTTCGGCCATGAATGAACCGGATCAGCGGCTCTTCACCGTTTGGATCCGCTTGCTGCGAAACGGCCTCTGTGGGGAAAACCTCCCGGGCCATCGAAAGCAGGTCGCCCATCAGGGGTATGTAATCCACGGGCACCTTGCCGGATTCGCAATCGAACCAGACCAGCCGCCGGCAAGCCCGCAGCAGCATGACAATGATTTCGATCGGGCTTTGATGTTCTTCCCATTTCCCCTCGATTTTCCGGAGGGTGTCGTCCCCGGGCAGAGGGATGATCCCCGGCCGGGTCAGCCGTTGGACGGCTTCCTGGGGAGTGATCTTGTTCGCCAGCCAATGGACGCGCATGTTTTCGTGCGGTCCCAATCGATCGGACAGGCCTTTCAGAAACGGCAGTGTATCTTTCTCACCCATCGCCAGCAAGGCGGAAACGAGTTCGCGCAGCACCTCGGGACGGGATTCGTCCCATGCCGCATCCATCAGGGATCGGCGGAGTTCCGGATCGCGGCATCCGCCGACCTGTTTCGCGAGGCCTTGTGCCGCGTCTTTTCGCAGCCAGCGTTTGCTCAGCGCGGCTCCCAGCCGATGGATGCCCGCCTCGCCCTCCAATTCCGCCAGGCGTCTCAAGGCAGCCCCTTGCCGCCAATCAGCGGCGTTGGAGCGAAGCACGCGCTCGAGCATTTGCCGTTCCCGCGGATATTGGGTTTTGGCGACGGCTTTTACAGCCCGCGAAACGAAGTTGGCGGTCCAGTTGTCGGGCCGGGCGCCGTGATCGCGGACGTAGCGCGCCAGCAGGTCGGCCGCTTTCTGAGCCTGTGGCCGATGCGGGCTTTCGCAGTACTTCTCGAGCGCGGCGAGCACCCAGTAATCGTCGTGCGGGTTGTGCCTGCCGCCGAACAGCAGCTTCTCCGGTATCTTCCAGTCGGGGGGATCCTCGTGATGCCTCGCCATCCACAAGAACACGTCGGTCCGCACCTTGCGGGAACGGTGTTTCCACAAGGACCGGACCCGGTCATCGGCTTCCGGTATGTTCAACTTCCGGGCGATGGTCAAGGCCAAATTCCCCATCCGGGAATCCGGCTGATCGAGGTATCCGGATATGGCGGACAGGACCGCTTTCCGGTCTGCGGGCACCGGTTGCGGGTGCCAGTATTTTGATTCTTTTGGAACCGGAAGCAGCGGCAGGATCGATAGTCCGAGGAGGGCTTTTTCCCGGACGTATTCCTCCGGATTCCGGAGGCAGCGCAGGATTCCCTCGGTGCCTTCCGGTACGCCGAGGTGAAGCAGCAGCATGCCGGCCTTCAGGTTTCGTTCGGGATCCTCCTCATGGATTACCTGCATCAGGGAAGGCACAAGCCGATCGCGGATGCCCGCGCACTGCTCCCGGAATGCGGGATCGATCACATCCACCGTCGCCAGTTCGCGAAGGATCCGTTCCACGGTCCATTTCTGGGCCAGTGCCTTCTCTTTTGCACTCCGTATGGCTTCTTGCGGGTTGTCCATGGTGAGTAATCCTCCGGGTCAGACCGGCTGACGGGTGCTGCGTGTAGCGCACTCATGATTCCGGCGGAGAACGAACCGTCTTCCATCTTCCATTGTACTGTCTATCCGGACCGCGTTCCGTCACATCGTCCGCACGGGCCCGTGGGCCGGGTACACGCGCCGGGCGCCCTTCTCGCACAACAGGCGCCAGCTGGCGCGGACGAGGTCCGGATCACCCGCTTCGGCGAGTTCCTCCGGCGGCAGATCGCCGGTGAACGCCGATCCGTCGTCGAGCAGCAGCGAGATGCTGTCGGCGGAATGCCCGGG
>JBJYXS010000127.1:0-3585 GCA_046260075.1 Anaerolineales bacterium
GGCGCCCTCCTGGCGGTCGAATTGCTGCTGCGGATTTATGAAAACAGCCGTTGGAGTCCTATCCTGCCGGATGCCACCACCCAGCCGACACCCGGGGCGGATCCGGAAACGGGCGATTCGGATTTCACCTCCGAATAGCGCGAAGCGGAAGTTGAAAAAGGCCGATTAAAAACACCCTATGACAGAAACCGCAGAAGCGGTTCTCGGAGAAGGGGGCCCTTCCGGGGTTTGCTCATCGGACGCTGGGCGGTATGGAAATAACCAAAAACATGGAAAAACGGAGAATCCTCCTCTCGCCCTGTCCGGAGTGCACAAAGCAGATATAATTCCGACCATTCCTAAATCCGAGAGAGTGAACCATGCCCAAGAAGTCAAAAGCCGGTCCGAAGGAAAAGAAGGGGACTTTGCTTACCTACCGGCCGGATATTAAGGTGTTGGATTGCACTATCCGAGACGGCGGGTTGGTGAACAATTCCCAGTTTCCCGATGAGTTCGTCCGGGCGGTGTATCTTACCCTGGCGGAAGCCGGTATAGACTATATGGAGATCGGTTACAAAGGGGACCGGAAAATCTATTCCCCGTCGGAATATGGGGCATGGAAACACTGTCAGGAGGAAGACATCCGGCGCATCGTCGGAGAAAATCCCACCGAGATGAAGCTCTCGGCCATGGCCGACGCGGAGCGGACCAATTACCACGAGGATTTTCTGCCGAAGGAGAACAGCGTCCTGGATATGATCCGTGTGGCCACCTATATCCACCAGATGCCGACGGCGCTGGACATGATCAAGGCCGCCCACGACAAGGGGTACGAAACCACGTTGAATCTGATGGCCGTTTCGGTGGTCAATGACCACGAATTGGACGAAGCGCTGGAACTCCTTTCGGTCAGCGAAGTAAACGTCTTGTACCTGGTGGACAGCTTCGGATCCCTATACTCCGAGGAAATCCAAGACCTGACGCGGAAATACCTGCGAATGACGGAGGCGTCGGGGAAAAAGGTCGGCATCCACACCCATAACAACCAGCAGCTGGCGTACGCCAATACGATCGAGGCGCTGATCCTTGGGGCGAGTTATCTGGATACGACGATTGCGGGGTTGGGACGCGGGGCCGGCAATTGCTCCACGGAACTCCTGTTGGGATTTCTGAAGAACCCGAAGTACCGCCTGCGCCCCATTTTGAAGTGCATCCAAGATCACTTCCTGCCGTTGCAGGAGAAGATCGTCTGGGGATACGATGTCCCGCTGATGATCACCGGGCAGATGAACATGCATCCCCGCAGCGCCATCGCGCACATCGGAAGCGACAACGCCAAGGATCTCGTCGGGTTCTACGATTCAGTCATTGAAAAGGATTAACCCCGGCGCTTAGCCTGTTTGGGAATCCCCGGTGCGGCGGCGGGATTTCGATCCGCGGCTGTATTCGGATCGGATCTTTTCCGCCCGTTCCTGCAGGCAATCCGCCGCTTTACGGCCGTCCTCCCAATACAGGTAATTCTGAAAGATACGCGCCGTCCCCTTACGGATGAAATACCCCCGGCCCGGTGGGAGTCCGGCCAACGGCTGGAACGGCGGCGATTTAACATTATGGAACTGGTCGATTGCAGCGTTTCCGGAAAACAGCAATCCGCATCCCAATCTGCGCACTTTCTTCATCAGGTCGTCGTCATAATCCTTCGGCAAATCGGCGGCGTTTCCCGCCACCACTACGCTCAAGCCGAGATCTCCTCCGGCGGACAGGCATTCCGCTATAGTGTGCGAAGCCGATTCGCACCGAACGATAAAACGATCGTAATCGTCGACAAACAACACATACCGAGGATAGGCTGCAAGAAACATATCGCGATCGAAGCGTTCGCCTTCTTTTTGAAACGCCGCTTCGAGTGCCGCAGATCGTTTGCGCAGGACGGCAAGCAGGCGGTTCAGACAGGGTTCGACCTCCTGCGGCCGGCAGACGTACTCGAACGTGTGCGGCAGGTCCTTCAGTAGAAGGAAATGCCGCGAAGGTATATCGAGAAAAAGGAATTGCAGATCCTGGGGGGCAAATCGTTCCGCCAATCCCAGCGCCCAGGTCAGGAGAGCGGTGGTCTTTCCGCAACCTCCCGACGAACCGGTCACCAGAAAGGCGGGGCCATCCCGATCCAGATCCATCCCCAGGGGAAGCAGCGTCTCGAAGTCCTTTCCCTGCGGGGAAAACCACGGCCCGGAAGAACCGGCTTTCCGGGCACCTTTCGGCAACAGGATGGCGTAGGGAAGGCTCTCGACCGGATAGGGAATCGGACCGATCCAGGTGCGGCGCATTTCCGCGCCCACGGCGGCGAGGGAATGCATCTGCTCCCGGTCGTCGGTTCCGGATACGGGAAGCGCGGTTTGGCATTCGACCGGCGGAGTCCCGCGGAGAAAACCCCTGCCCGGACGCGGCGGCCGGCCGACGTCCTCCTGCAGACGGGAAGCGGCGATCATTCCGACGATCCCGAAGTATTCCGTCTGTGTGGGCTGATGCAGGGTGACTTGGATATGCACGTTGGACGGCAGATCCGCCGGCAGGTCCGACGGGAGGTAGGTCGCTGCCGCGAGGTGAATTCCGCTTCGGCCGCTTTGGCCGGCCAACAATGAAATTTCGTTTGCGAACTCCGGCGGGAAAGCGCGCTTCAGGCCGTGAAAATTATCGATGAGCAAGAACAGCTCCGGGAGGGCGTCCGCGCTTGCGGCCCGGTTGAAATCCGCGATTGTCCCGACACCGTTCCTCCGGAACAGATCATTGCGGCGCTTGAGTTCGGCCTGCAGGAAGTGCAGTACGCGCTCAGCACGTTCAGGCTCGAACCGCGTAATCACTGCTCCGACATGAGGGAAGGATTCCAGCGCGCGTAAATGGGATTGTCCGCCGAAATCCAATATGTAGATCTGCGCCCGGGCGGGGGAATACATGTGGGTAATGGACAGCACCAGCGTTTTAAGCAGCGTGGTCTTCCCCGATGCAGCCGATCCAAAAACCAACAGGTGGCCGCCGCCCTCCTCGAGGGGAAGTTCCAGCAGAGGCTGTCCTTGCTGTTGGGGAAGATCCCGGATTCCCAGGATGGGTCCGGATACGGCTCCGTGATCCTCCGACTCATCCCACTTCCGGCAGGGATACCAGTTTTTTCCATCCCAACCGCCGGTAAGGTGCTCGCGGAACACATCGGGAAGGTACAGCCGGTCCGGCAGCGGATCCGTCCATACCGGTCCCGGTTTGCGGAGGTTTAGGCGTTGCATCGCCCTGTTCAAACGGTCCACAACGGCGTCGGCCTCCGTGAGGCGTGGATCACGGGATATCTCCGGGGATCCGGGAAGACCTCCACGCGGAGCCGCGACGGTTTCCTGGCGGCCGTCGGGATGTATGACCACCAGGTGTTCGGGTGGATCTGTCTCCTCGTCGCGGCGGTATTTCCCCCCGCAGTAGGCAATCTGGACGAGTTGCCGGCCGGTGGAATAGAAGTATGCCCGGCCGCGGACCAGGTGGATCGCATCAGGGATTCCGATCATCTGCAGGCTGTCTTCCGGCTGGCTGGTGCGCAGGCACACGCGAAAGTTGGTGTTCTGCAGG
>JBJYXS010000128.1:0-4633 GCA_046260075.1 Anaerolineales bacterium
GTTCATTCCCGGAGCGTCGCCCCCGCTGGTGAGTACGGCGATTTTTCGCTTGCGCACTGCAGTCATCCTGTCCTCCTGGGCCCCGGTTTTCCGCATCCGGGGCGGGGGGGAAAGCCGTATGCCGTCCGATGGGTAAGTATACTCCGGGTTCGGCCCTTTTTTTCCGTGAACAGATCCTTTCCCGCGTAGTCCCCCGGACGGCCAACCGTTTGGCGGCGGGCCCGTATATTACGATGAAGAAGATGGTCCGGCCGTGCTTTGCCAAAACCATCCAGCGGCCTGCGCCGGAACGCACCCTCGTTTTCCGGACGGATGCGGGGGAATAACCGCGGCCTCCCGGGTAAAATGGGGGAACGGGAAGGCAGCAAGCGGAAGGCGCGGCGCCCCCGGCCGTACAAACGGAAGATCCCGTGGATCGGATCCGCCGCATCGGCGGAAAGCGATCCATCCATTCACGAAAGGAAGGCAAATGATCGCTGTGTGACGCCGACACCGTACGATGACCGATCATCAGAGCTAAAGACAACACCATTCGCATGACAAAAAGGAGACATCATGTTTATCAACAAAGCAACCGGAAGGCTGCACAAGGGAAGGTTTATTGCCGTGATAGCCATTGTCGCTGCGGCGATTCTGCTCTTCGCCCTCTCCGTAACCATCGTGCCGGCCGGGCATGTGGGCGTGATCACCCGCTTCGGGGCCGTCAGCCGCGTGGTCTACCCCGGCATGAACTGGAAGATCCCGATCGCCGAGGGGTACGTGCCGATGGACGTGCGCACGCGCAAGGACCAGATCGATGCCCAGGCGGCCAGCCGGGACCTGCAGATTGTCACCTCCACCATCGCGGTCAACTACCGTCTGGAAGGACAATACGCGGCCGAGATATATCAGAACGTCGGCACCGACTACCAGGACATCCTGATCGCCCCGGCGATCCAGAACGTGTTCAAGGCGACCACGGCGCAGTACACCGCCGAACAACTGATCACCAAGCGGGAAGAGGTCCGGATCGCCGCCGAGGAAGCCCTGGCCGATCAATTAAGCGTGTATCACATCCTGATCGATAACTTCAACATCGTCAATTTCGATTTCTCGCCGGAGTTCAACGCGGCCATCGAGGCCAAACAGGTGGCCCAGCAGGAAGTCGAAAAGCAGAAGCAGCTGCTCGCCAAGGCGGAGGTCGAGGCGGATACGCGCCGCGCCGAAGCGAAGGGCATCGCCGACGCGCAGAAGATCCTGCAGGACAGCGGGGCGCTGACGCCGGAATACCTCACCTACCTGGCGCTGACCAAGTGGGACGGCAAGGTGCCGCTGGTCGTCGGCGGCGACGGGGGGATCCCGCTGATTGAATTGCCGTAGGCAGACCCCTGCATCTACCCGCTTTCCCGAATGGTTTCGAATAATGTATTGGGAGCCGGGAAAGTGAAATGCGAGCAAGTAAAGATAGGGCGCAATGAAAAGGCGGAAGACCGTGTTGTTTCGGTCTTCCGCCTGCATATTGTCAGTGCCCCCACGGAGATTCGAACTCCGGTTTAGGCCTTGAAAGGGCCGCGTCCTAGTCCACTAGACGATGGGGGCGGAACTTATCGCAAACGGGCGGCATTGTATCATGAGGTCGGTTGTTCCCTCAAGAAGTAATTTCCGGAGGGTCATGTTCAGCCCCACCCCCTGTTTTCCCCCCATTCCAAGGGAATGGGGGGACGTGCCCTTGGGGGGAGGAAGACCGGAGGACTCTACGGCGATCTCATCCTACGCCGCGGTCATCCCGCCGTCGACAGCCAGTGCCTGGCCGGTGACGTACGAGCTGGAATCGGAACACAGCCACACGGCCGCGGCGGCGATCTCCTCCGGGCGGCCGGGCCTGCCCAGCGGCTGCATGAACGCTGAAATGACCTTCCCCGCCGCCTCCGTGCGCATTATCCCGTCGATGCCCGATTCGATCCATTTCGGGCGGCCCGGGTCCGGGACCATCGCGCCGATCGACATCCGTTTGAATGTGCGCGAAGCCATCGGGGTGTCGACCAGGCCCGGGCACACAACGTTGATCCGGATGTTGTGGGAGGCGTATTCCACCGCCGCCGTGCGCGAAAGCTGGATCACGCCGCCCTTGGCCGCAGCGTAAGCCGGGAATCCGCGTTCGGCCACCAGCCCGGCCACCGAGGCCGTGCTGACGATCGCCCCGCCGCCTTTTTGCTTCAGGAATTGCCGGATCTCGGCCCGCATGCACAGCCAGACCCCCTTGAGGTCGACGGCCAGGATGCGGTCCCAGTTCTCCTCGTCGCATTCGGCGGTCGGCGCCAGTTCGCCTTCCATACCGGCATTGTTGAAGGCGGCATCCAGCCGGCCGAAGCGGTCGACGGCCGCCCGGACGGCGGCCTCGGCGTCGGCCGATTGGGAGACGTCGCAATGCACGAACTGCACCCGGTCGCCGTCACCGGCGGCTTCCGCCGTTTCGCGGCCGCCTTCGTCGTCGATGTCGGCTACCGTCACCGACGCCCCTTCCTCCACCATCCGCAGGACGGTCGCCCGGCCGATTCCGGAGGCGCCGCCGGTGACCAAAATCGATTTGCCTTCCAACATCCCCATGGAACCTCCCGTGTGCAGACAAGGAATGGACCGCCCCGCCGGGCGGGGCGCATCCTCCCCGAATCATAAGGTAAACGGGACGCTGTGCCGTAAAAGACGGGAAAAATTCTATTCGGGAGGGAAACATGCCGAAGAAAGCGGCTTCAGTCCGTCTTCCCGGCGGCGCGGAGGAAGGCGATCTCGTCGGCCAGGCAATCCGACAGGCAAACCTCCGCCGGGCCCGCCCGGAAGCAGCTTCCCGGTTCGGCCAGCAATTCCCCGTCGGCCGCGATCGTGAAGACGCCGTCTTCGCAGGTGATCGGATGGATGATGCAGTGGAACGGCTTCCAGCGCCAGGGATGCCATCCGGCCGCTTCCGACGCCGTTTGCAGCGCGCACAGAGAGTCCGGACGCAGGAAGACGCATTCCGTCCCGCCGTAATGGGCGGGGTTGGGGCGGACGGCGGCCGGCACGACGCAACCGGAGGGGAAGAACGAATCCGGCTCGCGCTCGGCGCCGAACCACGTCCCGGGATCGCGCCGGTCGGCGGGAAGGTGGAGAATGATGGAAGCGGCATTCCGGAGGATGTCTTCCTTTTCCAGCGGATCGACCCAGACGCCGTGCAGGCAGCAGGCTGCGCGGCATTCCTCCAACCGGCAGCGCCGCAATCGGGCGGTGCGGAACAGCTCGGGGGAGAGTTCGAGCGGGCGGGGAAATCGAAGGATCGTCACGGGAGGCGGCTTTTATTTTCCGGAGGTGCGTTTCTTCCGGAACGCGGTGGGCGCCTTTCGTTTGGCGCTCTTCTTCCGCGCCGGGCCGGAACGGCCGGCCGGCCCGCTTCCGGGTTTCTTCAGAAGGGATTGCAGGAAACGGCCGGTGTGGGAATCGCCCGCCCGCGCCACTTCCTCCGGGGTGCCCTCGGCCACGATCCGTCCCCCCGCTTCCCCGCCCTCCGGCCCCAGGTCGATGATGCGGTCGGCCGCCAGCAGGATGTCGGGGTGGTGCTCGATCACGCAGACGGTGTGGCCTTCATCGACCAGCCGCCCCAATACGTCGATCAGCCCGGACACGTCGGCGGCGTGCAAGCCGACCGTCGGCTCGTCGAGGATGTAGAGCGTGTGGCCGGCGGACCGGCGGGAGAGTTCGCGGGCGAGTTTCACGCGCTGGGCTTCGCCGCCCGAAAGCGTGGGGGCGCTCTGCCCGAGCCGGATGTATCCCAGGCCGACGTCGTGCAGGGTGTCGAATTTGCGGACCATCGCCGGAAAGGCGGCGAACAGATCGCGCGCCTGATCGACCGTGGAATCGAGCACGTCGGCGATCGTCTTCTCTTTAAAACGCACCTGCAGCGTCTCGCGGTTGAAACGCGTCCCGCCGCACAGCTCGCAGGGGATGAACACGTCCGGCAGGAACTGCATCGAGATCTGCACCTGGCCCTGGCCCTGGCAGGCCTCGCACCTTCCGCCGCGGGCGTTGAAGGAAAACCGGCCGGGTTTGTATCCGCGGACCTTCGATTCCGGCAGGGAGGCGAACAGCTCGCGCAGGTCCGCATAGACGCCGACGTAGGTGGCGGGATTCGAACGCGGGGTGCGGCCGATCGGCGTCGGATCGATGGAGATGACCTTATCGACGTGCTCGCGGCCTTCCACCTTATCCCACGGCCCCTCGGCGGTTTCCTCCCCGGAGAGTGCCGGGAGCACCACGTCCATCAGCAGCGACGACTTGCCCGAACCCGAGACGCCCGTGATGCACACCAGCGTCCCCAGCGGGATCCGGGCGGTCACGTCCCGGAGGTTGTTGGCCCGCGCGCCGCGCACGACGAGGGATCTCCCGTCGCCGCTCCGGCGCTGCGGGGGCGCCGCGCGGCGGAAGGCGCCGGCCAGAAAACGGCCGGTCAAGGATTTCCCCGCTTTGCGGAGCGCTTCCGGCCGACCCTGCGCGGTGAGTTTGCCGCCCTGCGGGCCGGCGCCCGGCCCGAGTTCGATGATCCAATCCGCCGCGCGGACGATCTCCTCATCGTGCTCCACGACCAGCACGGTGTTGTCGAGTTCGCGCAGGCGCAGCAGGCTTT
>JBJYXS010000129.1:0-12713 GCA_046260075.1 Anaerolineales bacterium
GGAAGAGCGAAACATTTTCCGCGTTTTTATCCGCCTGGACGGCGCTTTCGATCAGCTTTTCCACCCACTCGCGACTCGGTTCGCGGGTGGCTTCGTGGTACGAAACGATCCGGCGGCAGACTTCGGGGAGAACGGCCTTGAAGTAGGCCGTCGTGCTCATCCCGGCCGATTCGGCCAACGATTTCCGCAAAGGCTTCGTGACATTGCGAAAATCCGCGAGTTGTTCGGGCGGGCAGTAGGAGAGGGTGTAAAAATACGCAATGGTTTTTTTCAACACCTCGACATTCTGGATCGGCGCCGCGACGGCTGACGCACGGGAAGTTTTCCGCTTCTTCGACGCGGCCTTCTTGCGGGTTGCGGGCTTTTTTTTCGTCCCTCGGGTGGATCGGGTTTTCGTCGCCATCGGTCGCCTCCTTGAGGCCATTATATATAGAAAACCGGATCAGCGCTTTTTCTTCTTCGGCTTTGCTGGCGTGAACTTGGGAATCGGCGTTTGGAAGATCTTCACCCAGGAGGCCATATCGTCCTGTACGCCGCAGACGATCGCCTGCCCCACCTTCAAACGCGCGATCACCCGGGCTTGTTCCTCGGTGAGCGCCATGGCCCCGGCCATCGCCTGGCAGTCGTCCGAAGCCACCAGCCGGTGGACGATTTTGAGGTTGGTGTTTTTCAGCGCATCCGGGACCAGTTTGGAGGGCACCTGGTCGATGATCGCCAGGCCCTGCCCGTAGGCGCGGATCTCTGCCAGGATGTCGGCGAACATCTCGCCCATCTTGGCCTGCGGGTTGGCGTTGTCGGCGGTGTAGTGGGCCGCGCGCAGGATGCGGTGGGCTTCCTCGATGACCGCCAGGTGCCGCAGCCCGCCCGATTCGGGCGAGCCTTCGCTTTCGTGCTGGGCCTGGCGGTATTCGTACATGAAGTTCATCAGCAACGCCATGGTGAAGCATTTATCGGCGTCATCGCCCATCTGCTGCAGGTTGATCACCACCGGCCGGTCGAACAGATCCGGCCAGGGGGTGGAGACGGCCTGGTTGAAGAGGTTCCCTTTCCAGCCGCGCATCAGGCTCCCGATCCGGGTGCGCATCGCGGCGGTGATGTTGTCAGTGATGCGCTGCTCGTATCCCTTGGCGCGCACCAATCCGGTGATGCGGTTGTAGAGCTGGCCGAGCGTCGGGCACAGCACCTCGGCCGGCGGCAGTTCGTCCTCCAGCCATCCCTGGCTGTCGTATAAATCGACCAATGCCTCTTCGAGGATGACCGGCAGGATCTCGTACATCGGAAAGCTGGCGTTGAAGATCGATTTGAGCCGGTCGAGATGGGGCATCACCTGCGTGATCGCCCCGGGCAGGCGGATGATGTCGAAGGGGTTAAGCTGCAGCGCTTCCACCGGGCAGCCGCCCCATGCGGTCCTCCCGGGGACATAGACGGCGATCTTGCGCGTATAGGTTCCGGCTTGGTTGTAGGCCAGCGCCAGTTGAACGTATTCGTCCTTGGCCGGCTCGATGACCAGGAAGTTGCGTTCCTGTTGCATGAGGCTGTCGAGCAGCCGGCGGCAGGTGTTGGATTTCCCGCTTCCGGTGATTCCGGTGATGAAGATATGGCGGGTCAGGGTGTCGCCGTCGATCGCGTAATCCAGATTGCCGATTTCCTCGCCGCCTTCCAGCAACCTCCCGAGACCCAGCGCACGGTCGGGCTGAGAGGGCAGGGGCGGATTAAGGCTGAAGGTCGCCGAAAGCTGCATCGGCATGCCGGGCATTTCACGCATCGGCAAATTCGCCAGCAGGGTGAGTTCCTCGGTGTTGAGGGGCGTGGTCAGATTTTCAAAAGCTTCCCCGAAGGGGTGATGCAGCCGTTCGCCGCTTTCCGGCGAGAAAAGCCGCAGCGGCGGATGGCGGAACGAATCCAGAGCGGTTTGGATTTGTCCGTCCCACATCGGGTTCAAGTTGTGCGCCCGGACCGGTTCGGAGGTGCTTTTTTCGCCGCTGACCAGCGCCTTGAACTGGGCTTGGCCCTGTGCGGCGGCTTCGCTTTGGTCGCTGATCATGTACACGCCGACGTTCCAACTCCCCAGCGCCTTGGCGGTCTCGAAGCGCTGAGCGGTCTTTTCCAGCAGCTTGACGCATGCCTCGGCATGTTTGTTGAGGTATTCCTGGCCGAAGGACAGCGATTCGCCGGTCGTCGTTCCCTCGCTGGTGGAGAGACTGGAGGAGGTGCCGGTCGTATCGGACGTGCCGGCGCTCGTCCCGGTGCTCCCGCTTTCCCCCGAGGAGGGCAGCAGTTGGCCGAACATACCCATCATCCCGGAGAGCAGGAACGGCCCGCCGGCGGCCAGCAGCAGACCGGAGACGCCGGCCAGCCCCGCGGCCTTCAATCCCTTCGCCGGACCGCTGGATTGATCGAGCATCGTCCCCAGCGCGCCCTTGCTGGCGGTCTTTCCTTTGGTCTCCGAGGCGCCGGTGGTGGTGCCGGTGGTGGAGGTTTCGGTCTCGGATGTCGACGCCGTCTCCGACGTGCCGGTGCTGCTGCTGCGGTTTAGCGTGGTCTTGGTGAACGCTTGCACCTGCCCGGCCAGCGTATGGCAGGCGGTGACGATCCCGCTCACCTCGCGTTCGGGCATCGGGCTGGCGATCACCATGTAGACATACGGCTTGCCGCGCAGACCGCGCATGAATCTATCCAGGCTTTGCGGATATTCGCCGCTCTTTTCGCCCGTCTTCACCGAAGGGATTCCGGTGAAGGCCCGCGCGTAGCGGAATGTGCTCAGCGGCACGTGGACGCGGTCGACGATCTGTTTGTAATCGGCGATGGGTTTGACGCGCGTGCCGGGCCAGTTCGAGCACAGGAACTGGCCCAATTGCTCGGCGAAGATCTTCGGCTGGGCGTCCGGCGCGTTGGCGTTGACCCCGAGGTAGATCCGGTTGCGCAGTCCGTCGCTGGAAATCACGAAGACCAGGCTGTAGCGCGGGTCGTGGCAGGCGGCCAGCGTCGTCTGAATCGCCTTGAAATATTCCTTTTCGGCTTCCTTGACCGGTTTGCCGACCTGTTCGACTTCCAGGAAGGCCAGATCGGATGCGGGCGGCTTCTGTTCGGCGAGCATCCGCACGGAATGGTTTTCGAACACGGGGGTGTCCAGGTAATCGCGCTCCAGTGTGAACAGCAGGGATTTGGAGAGCGCATCGCCGGCCTGCATCAGCACTTCCGCCGATTCGGCGGGCTGGATCTCGGCCGGCTCCTGGGGTGCGGGGGATTTATTCTCGGCCATGGTTTACCCTCGTAAAAAACCGCAAAGGCGCGGAGATCGCAGAGTAAAAAGCAAAACCTTTGCGTCCTCTGCGACCCCGGCCTCGCCCGGCGAAGCCCGGGGCGGGGCTCTGCGGTGAGATCCTAGACTGTATCAAGCGTCGCCGCGCGTTTTTTTCGAACAGGTGAACTTCGCCGCTCCGAAGCGCAGTTCGTCGCCCTCTTGGAGCGTGCACGGCTCGCGCGGCGCAAGCCGTTCTCCGTTGACAAACGTTCCGTTGGTGCTCTCCAAATCCACGACTTGCAGGATGCCGCCGGAAAGGACCAGCTCGGCGTGGAAACGCGAAACCTTCAACTCGTCGGGTTGGATGTCGTTTCCCTCGCCGCGGCCGATTTTGATCACCCCTTCCGCCAGCTCCGTGGAGCCGCCGTCGGGCGCGGTGAGAATCCATTTTATGGTTTCCGGTTCGGAAGCAACCTCCGCCACCCCTTCCACCGCGGCGGGGGCGAGCGGGATGATCGTGAGCGGACCGCCGTCGTGCGCGGCGGAACCGAATTCCAGGCCGATGCCCTGGACGACGATCTCTTCCGGATTGTCGGCCAAAACGACGTTTTCCGCGCCGAAGCGGTCGCGTAAAAAATGGAGGATGGTGAACAGCTGCGATCCGCCGCCGACCAACACCACTTGGCCGATATCCTCGGGACGGACGGCCATTGACTGCAGGGCGTCCTCGATCAGGCTGCGGAACCGGCTGTCGAGGGGAGCGGTGATATCGCGGAACCGCTCTTCATCGAGCGACACCACCCGGCGGTAGACGGTACCGTCGCGCATGACCAGGGTGACCGTCCGTTGGGGGACGTGGCGGATCTGATCCGATTGGGCCGACTGCCGGCTGAGCGATTCCTTCAGCCGCTGGGCCGAGACACGCAGCGAAATGACCGCCGAGGGATCGTCGGCCAGAGCCGAGGCGGGGATGGCCAGTTCGTCGGCGATCCGCTTGGCCAATTCGGCGTCGTACAGCCCGCCGCCGAACGGTTCACCGTAATGGCCGATGTATTCCAGCTTTCCCGTCCGCGGATCGACCCGCCCGGCGACGATGTCGGTGGTGCTGCCGCCGATGTCGACGATGCAGGTGGTCTTTCCGGTCTTCGGACGGTCCAATTGACGGTGGTGTTGCAGGCTCAGGAGTGCGCCTTCCGGTTCGGCCACGAAACGGATCCGGTCGAAGTCCGAATCGAAACATCCGCGGATCCCTTCCGCGAATTCCTCAAACACGGCGCCGCCGTGGTCGTATTTCCAATGGATCGGGTAGGCGAAGGCGAAGCATACCCGGTCGTCGAACCGGGCCGAACGCCATTTCTCCTGGCGGATCTGACCGAGGACGGCCCGGAGCAGCATGCGGGTGTAGGCCAGCGCCTGGGCATGGGTGTAGCGTTTTTGATGTGGCAGGGGATCGGCGACGAGATGCGCGCCGATGCAGGGCTTGAAATATTCGCGCACCCGTTCGCGGAGGTGCTCGTCTTCCAATTGCTGCTGGGCCACCTCTCCGTAACTTTCCAGCGTTTCCCCCTTTGGATCCAGGCAGATCACCGCCGGCAGGCGCCGGTCGACGAAGCTGGTGATCGGCGAGGGCTGCGGCTCGGCGGCCAGCCGCGCGGTCCCGCCGGAAAGTTCGTATTCCGACCGGTACAAACGCCAGTTGGTGGCGCCGCAATCCAGGGCGAAGAGGGTCAGGGATCGGGGGTTCGGCATAATGATACGGAAGATTATATCCCTTTCAATATGGATTGCGCCGGACGAATCCGTCCGGCGCACAACCATTCAAATACGGCCCGCGACTTGCCGCCGTCTACAACCCGGGGTCGAACCGGTCGATGTCCTTGATCTGGATGACGATATTTTTCTTGGTGTACGACAAGTCATTGGAACTGAAACGCACCCGGTCGAGATCCTGGATGACCAGTTTGTCGCGCAACAGGATGGCCAGGTCGTCGATCGCTTCGTTGCAGGAGAGTGCGCCGTAGAGGATGACGTCATGATCGCCGATGTCGCTCGATCCCTCGTCGATCTTCACCGTATAGCCCTCTTGTTCCAGAAATGCCTGGATCGGCCCGAATTTTTCCTCCACCGCAGGGCTGGTGTAGCGCAGGATCACCAGGTATTCCCCGCGTTCCTCGCGCGTGAGCAGCGGTTCCGGAGTCGCGGTGGGCGTGGCGGTCGGGGTCGGGGTTGCGGTCGGTGTCGGTGTGGGGGTCGCCCATAGCGAGGTGATCGAGCTGCAGGAGAGCGAGGTCAGCAGCATCGCACCCAGCAATGCCAAGGCGGACCGGGTCCGGAAATGGGAGGAGATCGGTGTCATGGGTCTTCCTTCCTGTGGGCCGTCTCCGTGCGGAGACGGCGTCAACGGGTATTGCGCGGGGATTCGCGTCAACGCGGCATACGGTCGTCGTACGTGCGCAGCGCTTTCATGTAGTTGGCCCGTTCGAAGGCGGCCGGTTCGGACACCGACTTCTGACTCATGCTTCCCAGCATCTGGCGTACGGAAGCGTACTCATGTTCGTCCATCCATTCCCCGGCTTCCTTCAGGATCTTGCCTGCGCGGGACGGGCCGTGCTCCACCAGCGCCGAAGCGGTCATCGCCGCGTTCGCCCCGGCCATCACCGCCTTGATCAGATCCTGCCCGGTGTGTACGCCGCTGCTCAGCGCCAAATCCGCCTTCACCCGTCCATGGAGGATCGCAATCCACCGCAAGGGAAGCAGCAGGTCGTCCGACGTGCTGAGTTTCAACCGCGGCGCCACCTCCAATTTTTCCAGGTCGAGATCCGGCTGGTAGAAACGGTTGAACAGCACCAGACCGCGGGCGCCCGCCTCGGTTAGCCGTCCGGCCATTTGCGGAAGGACGGTAAAGAACGGGCTGAGTTTCACCGCCAGCGGCAGTTGCACCTTGGCGCAAACGTCGCGCACCAACTTCAGGTAGGCCTGCTCCAGCTCGGCGCCGCTCAGGTTCGGATCGGTCGGCAGGTAGTAGAGGTTCAGCTCGAGCGCCGAGGCGCCCGCCTGCTCGATTTTTTGTGCGTATGCCGCCCATCCGCCGCTGGAAATCCCGTTCAGCGAGGCGATGACGGGGATCTGAACCGCTTCGCGGGCTTTGCGGACAAGGTCGAGGTAGGCGTCGGGAGAGAGGTTGTAGGTCGGCAGGTCCGGGAAATAAGTGATCGCCTCGGCAAACGATTCCGTTCCGGCGTTCAGAAAATGGTCCAGTTCGTTGCTCTCGTGGGTGATCTGTTCTTCGAAGAGGGAATACATCACCACGGCCGATAGACCGGAATCTTCCAGGCGGCGGATGCCGTCCAGCTTTTTCGAAAGAGGTGATGCCGCGGCGATGAGCGGATTCTTCAGCTCCATACCCAGGTAGGTCGTGGACAGGTCGGTCATGCGATCCTCCTTTCGAGGGCTTGCGCTGTCATCCCAAAAGGCCGCCTTGCTTTATCGCCCCTCACCCGCCATACGGCGGGCGAGGATTCGGTTCTGCATGAAGACCCATCCGTCAGGCCCCTTGGGCCCAAGGGGGCCCGTGAATGGCATTCCTGCCGACCGATCCCTTGGGGCCTTGCGGCCTGCCCCGGAACGCCCGCCGGGCGTTCCGGGGCAGGCCCGGGATGACATAGGTTGGATTTATTTCGCCTTTGAACCGTCGCCTCCCTTGGCGCTGGCGGCCGCCATTTGGTGATAGAGCTGCCAGCGTTGGGAGACGTAGTCCTTGGCCTCGCGCATGAGCATCTCGGCCCGCGCCTCATCGCTTTGCAGCAGCATGCGGAAGCGCGTTTCGTTGTATGCGTACTCGTCGAGCGGAACGGTCGGATCCTTCGAGTCGATGATCAGGGGGTTCTTTCCCTGGGCGGCCAGGGCGGGGTTGTAGCGCAGGAGCGGCCAGGCGCCGGATTGCACCGCCAGCTTCTGCTGGTCGAGGCCCTTGCGCATGTTGATCCCGTGGTTGATGCAGTGGCTGTAGGCCAGGATCAGGGAAGGTCCATCATAGGCTTCGGCCTCGATGATGGCCCGCAACGTGTGCATGTCGTTGGCTCCGAAGGCCACCCGTGCCACATAAACGTACCCGTACGACATCGCCATCAGGGCCAAGTCCTTCTTCCCGACGGCTTTGCCGCGTGAGGCGAATTTGGCCACCGCGGCCAGCGGGGTGGCTTTAGAGGCCTGTCCGCCGGTGTTGGAATACACCTCTGTGTCGAGCACCAGGATATTGACGTCGCGGCCCGAGGCCAGCACGTGGTCCAGGCCGCCGTAACCGATGTCGTAGGCCCAACCGTCGCCGCCCATGATCCAGACGCTCTTGCGCACCAGGCTGTCGGCGATGTTCAGCAGGTGCTTGGCCTTTGTATCTTTCGATTTTTCGAGCTTCTTTCGCAGCGCCGCCACCCGGTCGCGCTGGGCGCGGATTCCCGCTTCGTCCTTCTGATCGGCATCGAGCAGGCCTTTTACCAGCTCTCCGCCCAACTCGGATTCCAGCGCCTTGACCAGTTCGCGGGCGAATTCGTTCTGCTTGTCGATCGTCAACCGCATCCCCAGCCCGAACTCGGCGTTGTCTTCGAACAGCGAGTTCGACCAGGCCGGGCCGCGGCCCGCTGCGTCGAAGGTCCAGGGCGTGGTCGGCAGGTTCCCGCCGTAGATCGAGGAGCACCCGGTGGCGTTGGCCACGATCATGCGGTCGCCGAAGAGCTGCGAAACCAGCTTGACGTAGGGGGTCTCGCCGCAGCCGGCGCAGGCGCCGGAGAACTCGAACAGCGGCCGCAGCAGCGCCGCATTCTTGACGGTGTTGGGTTTGAAGGCGGTGCGGTCGGCGTCCGGCAGGCCGAGGAAGAAGGACCAATTGGCGTTTTCCTGCTCGCGCAGCGGCGGCTGCGGAGCCATGTTGATCGCCTTGCGCGAGGTGTCGCTCTTGTCCTTGGCCGGACAGGCTTCGATGCACAGGCCGCATCCGGTGCAGTCCTCGGGGGAGATCTGGACCGTGAATTTGGTGCCGGGGAATTCCTTGAACTTGGCGTCGGTGCTCTTAAAGGAAGCCGGGGCCTTGGAAAGCGCTTCGGGCGGATAGACCTTCTGGCGGATCACCGCGTGCGGGCAAACCAGCGAACACTTGCCGCACTGGATGCAGATCTCCGGATTCCAAACGGGAATTTCCAGCGTGATGTTGCGCTTCTCCCACTGCGTCGTCCCGCTGGGGAAGGTCCCGTCCACCGGCATCGCGCTGACCGGCAGGGAATCCCCCTCGCCGGCGATCATCGGGCCGAGCACCTTCTTGACGAATTCGGGCGCGGCGTCGGGAACCGGCGATCGGCGGGAGATTTTCGAATCCGCCTTTCGTCCGTCGAGTTTGACTTCTTTCAGGTGCGCCAGGGAAGCGTCGACCGCGGCGTAGTTCTTCTGGACCACCGCTTCGCCGCGCTTGCCGTAGGTTTTCTTGATCGCCTTCTTGATCTGTTCGATCGCCTGCTCGCGCGGCAGGATCCCGGAGATGGCGAAGAAGCAGGTCTGCATGATGGTGTTGATCCGTCCGCCCATCCCGGTCTCCTGAGCCACCTGGTAGGCGTCGATGATGTAGAAGCGCAATTTCTTATCCAGGATTCCCTGTTGCGTTTCGCGCGGGAGGCGGTCCCAGACTTCCTCCGGCCCGTAGATGCTGTTGAGCAGGAAGGTGCCGCCGGGTTTAACCGCCCGCAATACGTTGAACCGCTCCAGGAAGCTGAACTGATGGCAGGCCAGGAAGTTCGCCTGGCGGATCAGCGATGGGGCATGGATCGGCTGGGGTCCGAACCGCAGGAAGGAGGTGGTCACCGATCCGGATTTGCGCGAATCGTAGGCGAAGTACCCCTGGGCGAAGTTGTCGGTCTCCTCGCCGATGATCTTGATCGAGTTCTTGTTGGCCCCCACCGTCCCGTCGGATCCCAGCCCCCAGAAAATGCAGCGCACGGTGGCTTCGGATTCCACCGAGAAGTTCGGATCGTACTCCAGGCTGGTGTGGGAGACGTCGTCGAGAATGCCGATGGTGAAGTGATTCTTGGGCTGCGGCTTGGCCAGTTCGTCGAAGACACCCTTGACCATGCCGGGGGTGAATTCCTTGGATCCCAATCCGTAGCGCCCGCCGATGACGGCCGGGGCTTCGGCGAAGGGGGAGGCGCCGCGGGCGGTTGCTTCGGAGAGCGCCGTGATCACATCCACGTACAGCGGTTCGCCGGCCGATCCGGGTTCTTTGCAGCGGTCTAGCACCGCAAGGCTTTTCACCGTCTTCGGCAGGGAGGCCAGCAGGTGTTCGCCCGAAAACGGGCGATAGAGATGGACCTTCAGCGCGCCCACCTTCTCGCCCTTGCCGACGAGGAATTCCACCGTCTCCTGCGCGGTGTCGGTGCCGGATCCCATCAGGATGATCACCCGATCGGCGTCCGGTGCGCCGATGTAATCGAAGAGGTGGTAGGCGCGGCCGGTGATCTTCGCGAAGGCGTCCATGGTCTGCTGGACGATCTCCGGGCAGGCATCGTAATATGGATTGATCGTTTCCCGTCCCTGGAAGAACACGTCCGGATTCTGAGCCGTACCGCGGATGAAGGGATGGTCCGGTGAGAGGGCCCGTTCGCGGTGGGCGAGGACCAGATCGTCGTCGATCATCCCGCGCAGGTCTTCATCGGTCAGCCGTTCGAGCTTGCTGACTTCGGATGAGGTGCGGAATCCGTCGAAGAAGTGAACGAAGGGGATCCGCGAACGCAGCGTGGCGGCATGAGCGATGGCCGCCATGTCCTGCGCTTCCTGGACCGAGCCGGAAGCCAGCAACGCCCATCCGGTCTGGCGGACGGCGGTTACGTCGGAGTGGTCGCCGAAGATGGAAAGCGCGTGGGTGGCGACCGTGCGGGCCGAAACGTGGAACACGGCCGGGGTGAGTTCGCCGGCGATCTTGTACATATTGGGGATCATCAGCAGCAGACCCTGCGACGCGGTGAAGGTGGTGCACAGGGCCCCGGCCTGCAGGGCGCCGTGCACCGCGCCGGCGGCGCCGCCTTCCGACTGCATTTCCATCACCAGCGGCACCGTCCCCCAGATGTTGGTTTTTCCCTGGCCGGACCACTGGTCGGCGTGTTCCCCCATGCTCGAAGATGGCGTGATCGGATAGATGGCAATCACTTCGCTGAGTTTGTGGGCAACGGCGGCGGTCGCCTCGTTGCCGTCGATTGTTGCGATCGGTCTGGTCATGAATTCCTCCGGAAATTGTCTTCCGGGACGGCGGCAAACTCCGCCTGAAGACATTGCGCCGCAGACGGAGTCTGGGGGATCCCGGAAAAAAGGATCGATGATAAGCTCAAGCCTTGTGCAAAGGCTCTCTTTTTTTCCATTATACCCCCTTCCCCTGCGCGTTTTCTCCGGCGAACCCGAGGCGGCATAGTAGAATACCGGCGACACACAACGCTTTATGATGCGCCGGCCCGGGAAAGCCGACCCGGATTCTCGGATGGCGGTCGCCGTCCCCGCCGGGAATAGCGCCGGAGGGGGGCGGCGGGAAACCGGCTGTGGAAATTCCCACCCCGGGCTCCTGTTTTCGGCGCCCCGGAATCCGCTTGCCGAAGCGGACGGCGCACTGCACGATGCGGAGGAAGAAGGGATGGGAGGATTTTTGGGCGTCGATCCGGTGATCGGACTGCAGACGAAGGCAGCCTTTCTGACACCGTTCATGCACGGCCTATCGCTGCTTGGAACGACCGAGTTCCTGCTCTTGCTCGGCATAACGGTATATTGGTGCCTGGATTCGCGCGTCGGCCTGCGGCTGGGGCTGCTGCTTGTCACCGGGGCCGCGCTGGGCGGAATCCTTAAACTGGCCCTTCACATGCCGCGCCCATATTGGGTCGACGCGCGGGTGCAAGCGCTGGCGGGCGAAATCACCTACGGCATGCCCTCCATCCATTCCCTGTATTCCTGGGCCATCTGTCCGTGGCTGGGGCGGCTCCTCCACCGGCGTTGGGGTATGGCGGCGGGCATCCTTCTGGCGTTTGGCATATCCATCTCGCGGGTACATCTGGGCGTGCACTTTCCGTCCGATGTGCTGGCCGGCGCCGCGATCGGCGTGCTGGTGTGGCTCGGCGTCGATCTCGGAATCCGCTTTCTGGGACCGGTGCTGGCGCGATTGGGAATCCTTTTACAGTGCCTTGCGGCGGCGGCGGGTTCGGGATTGCTGCTGGCCGTGCAGGCTGTCGTCTTGCAGGGAACATCCTCCGCACCGGATCCGGCCGCGTGGGCGGCCAATGCCGCCCGGATCAACCTGATCCTCCCCAGAGATCCAAACCCCGTCATCGAATTGGCGGGATTGATTCTGGGGATGGGGATCGGCCTGGCTTGCCAGACCCGCTGGGCGCCGTTTAGCGCCGCCGGCTCTCTCGAGAAACGGATCCTGCGTTTTCTATTGGGGATGTCGGTGGCGCTGTTGTGGTGGGGGGGATTGGCGATCTTGTGTAACGAGATGTACCCCTCCGCTTCCGCTGTTCTCCGCTATATCGGTTCCGGCGCGGTCGGCCTGTGGATGGTATTTCTCGCCCCCTGGCTGTTCCTGCGCTGGAAGCTTGCCGAAAGGGCGGGATAAATCCTCAACCGCGCGGCGCATCCCCCTGATGGAATCGGCCGGCGGCGGGCGAGAGCCGGTAGGCCGGATCTACCGTCTATACACACCGCCCGCGGAAAATCTCCGGCAAGTATTTTTTGCCGGAATGTACCCGAGTTGATTCAGTTAAGTGTTTTAACGTCAGCCCGCGGGGCCTGTCCCGCTTCGGATGAGGTATCCGATCTGCCGCCAGCGGAAATCGGATTGCCGGATCAGCTGACGCCTTCGAAGACCGCCCGCGGGAGCCTGCCCCGCAGAGAACTCAAAGAGGAGGGCGAGCCGTTTAGTGAAATTACTACAAATTCAGGAGACCCCTTCAAAAACAGCCCGCGGGGCAAGCACCGCTCCGATCAACGTTCGGCCGGTATGCGCAGCCAGGACCAGCGACAGCCGTTTGGGGGGCAGCCAATAGCAGGCCAGCTTACTGGAGATCGCATCCTGCAGCGCGGCGGCGCCATCGGGGTTCAAGGCATGAACCACCTGGCCGCGATACGGTCCGATGGACGGCAGACGGTTCTTCATGGTCTCTGCCAGGGTGTTGACCGCGCCGGTGATCGTCCGCGCCTGGCCAAGCTGGATGTACTTTCCGTCCGTTTTCGACACCCCGATGATCGGTTTGATGTCGAACACCGAAGCCAAAAGCCCCTTGAGGTGGCTGACCCGCCCGCCGTGGATGAGGAAGCGGAGTTCCTTGAGGGTAAAGAGGGTCTCCGTTGCGTCGCGGATTCTTTCCAGCAATGCCATCACCCGATCCTTCGCCCAGCCGGCTCGAAAGGCGCGCGCGGCGGTTTCCACCATCCATCCGGAGCCGACCGAAAG
>JBJYXS010000129.1:12813-17723 GCA_046260075.1 Anaerolineales bacterium
TCCGGGCCTTCCCGGTAGGAATCGGCGCCCAGCGTGACGTGCAACGGCGCCACGTGGATATCCAATTCCGCCCGCTGCTCGTCGGTCAGGTTCAGGTCGCAGCCGCTGTCGGTGACGATATGCATCAGGACCTCCATGAGGAAACATGCCGCGAGGCGGATGTTTACGGAGCGATGATATGCGAAAATCCCCGGGAATTCTGTAAACAGCGCGAAAAAACGAGGGACGGCTCGAATTCCATGCCCGAGATTCGCCTACCCTAAGAGCTTCCGCCGGCCGGCTCTTCCATCCCGCCGGCTTCCATATCTTCTTCGAACAGGAACCATCCCCCTGTTTTTTCCGAGCTGCCGTGCGGGGCGCGGTCGTAATACAGGGTGAACACCCGGCCGCCGTCCGTGCGGACCGTGAAGAAATCCTTGCCGACGCCGCGCGATCCCCGCCGCGCGGCGGATTTCGCGTGGGCGTCCGACATATTGCGCGCCATTCTGCCGCGCCGCTCGTAATCGTGCCATTCGGAGAGCAGTTCCGTCACGGCGAAGCGTTCGCCGCGCCACAGAAAAGCGACCGGGCAGCCGGCTTTCTTCGAAAGCAGCGGCTGCCCGCGGAATTCCGTCTCGATCGTTTCGCCAATGAAACGGCGCTGGATGGGCATTTACTTCCCCGCGATGAAGTCCTCGGTCAGCCGGCGGGCTTCGTCGTCGGTGTACTGCTTGGGCGGGGTCTTCATGAAGTAGGAAGAGGGAGCCGTGATCGCGCCCTTCAGCCCGCGGTCGAGGGCCAGCTTGGCGCAGCGCACCGCATCGATGATCACGCCGGCCGAGTTGGGCGAATCCCACACTTCCAGCTTCAGTTCGAGGTTAAGCGGAACGTTGCCGAAAGTGGTGCCTTCCATGCGGATGTAGCACCACTTGCGGTCCGTCAGCCACGGCACATAATCGCTGGGACCCACGTGCACGTTGTCTTCCGGCAGTTTGTAGGGGAGCTGGGAGGTGACCGCGTTGGTCTTGGAGATCTTCTTCGATTCCAGCCGGTCGCGTTCGAGCATGTTGAGGAAGTCGGTATTGCCGCCGAAGTTCAGCTGGAAGGTCTTGTCGAGCAGCACGCCGCGGTCCACGAACAGCGAGCTGAGCACGCGGTGGGTGATGGTCGCACCGACCTGGCTTTTGATATCGTCGCCGATGATCGGCAGTCCGCGCTCCGCGAAGCGCTTCTGCCAATAGGGGGCGCTGGCGATGAACACCGGGATGGCGTTGACGAAGGCGCATCCGGCTTCGAGGACCTGTTCGACGTACCACTTGGTGGCCATTTCCGAGCCGACCGGAAGGTAGCTCACCACCACGTCGGTCTTGGTCTGTTTGAGGATTCCAACGATGTCCGCCGTGGGCCCGGGCGCCTTTTTCAGAATTTTCGAAAGGTATAATCCGAGGCCGTCGTGGGTCATGCCGCGCAGGACCGTCACCCCGGTACGCGGGACGTCGCAGAATTTGTACGTATTGTTGGGATAGGCGTAGATCGCCTCTGAAAGGTCCTTGCCGACCTTTCCTTCCACCACGTCGAAGGCGGCGGTGAATTCGATATCGCGGATGTGGTACCCCCCCAGGTTGACATGCATCAGGCCGGGAATCCGCTGATCATCAGCGGCATCCTTGTAGAATTCCACTCCCTGGACCAGCGAGGAGGCGCAGTTCCCCACCCCGATGATCGCCACGCGGACTTTTTTTGCACTTTCCGATTCGGTCTCCGGCATAGTACGAACCTCCTTGCGTGATCTTTTTTTATGGTGATTTAATTCTTTTTTGGTCATTTCGCTATGCTATAATCCGATCGCTGGGAAAGATGACAGCCCCACTATATACCCCCACGGATCGCATCCATCGGTTGGAACGGCTGCTGGAAACCAACCGGGTCCTTTCCTCTACCTTCGATCTGGAGCCGTTGCTCCAGACGGTCGTTGACGTCGCCTCCGAACTGACCGACAGCGAAGTCGCCTCGCTGCTGTTGTACGATCCGGAAGTCCAGCAACTTCGGTTCGCCGCCTCCCCCTGGTTCCAGAAAGCTTCCCTGCAATCGGTGATGGTTCCGATCGACCGCAGCATCGCCGGCCAAGTCTTCCGCGAAAAGCGGCCGGTCGTGGTCCAGGAGGGAAGCAAGGATCCGCGGTTGTACCGGTCGGTGGGCGAACAGGTCGGCCTGGCGACCCGTTCGATGCTTGCCGTGCCGATGGTGTTCCGGGAACGGCCGATCGGGGTGCTGGAGGCGCTCAATAAGCGCGGCGGGCTGAATTATACCGGAGAAGACGTATCCATCCTAGAGACCCTCGCCGCCCAGGCGGCGGTGGCCATCGAAAACGCCCGCTTGATCCAGCAAGTGCAGACTCAATACGAGCGGCTGGCCAGCCTGGACCAGATGAAGGGGGATTTTATCGCTATTGCTTCCCACGAATTCCGGACTCCGCTGGGCCTGATACTGGGACATGCGGCGTTTCTGCAGGACGGCGCCGCCCCCGATGTGGCCGAACACCTATCGGTCATCGTGCGAGCCGCCGAACGGCTGAAGGACATCCTCGAGGAACTCTCCCGGCTGACCCATTCCGACCAGGGCATGACGCGTCTCAACCTGCAGGTGTTCCCGGTGAAAGAGCTGATCGACGAAGTCGCGGCCAAATTCGCGCCGGCCGCCAAGGAAAAGTACCTGTCGTTAACCACCGAGTGCAAACCCGCCGGGCTGGTGGTCGAAGCCGACCGGCAGAAGCTGCAGGTCGCACTCGGCAACCTGGTCGACAACGCGATTTCCTTCACCGATACCGGCGGGCATATCCTGGTGGCGGCCGGCGCCGGCGATGCCGAGACCGGGGATCGAAACGGGTTCGTCTGCATGGAAGTGGTCGACGACGGGATCGGCATTCCCTCCAACAAGCTGGGGAAGATCTTCGAACGGTTCTACCAGGTGGAAAACCACATGATCCGCCGCAAGGGAGGGTTGGGGCTCGGATTGTCGGTCACCAAATCGATGGCCGAGCTGCACCACGGCAAGGTCGAGGTGGAAAGCGTCGAGGGGAAGGGCAGCCGCTTCTTCATCACTCTCCCGGCCCGCCAGCCGAAGCACTCCGGGAACGGACAGCGGCCCCAATAGGGGCCCTTCTTGCCGCTCCGCACCCGGGAGGATATAATACCGCCCTTCGGGGCGTGGCTCAGCTCGGCTAGAGCGCACGGTTCGGGACCGTGAGGTCGGCAGTTCAAATCTGCCCGCCCCGACCAAAAAACCTACTTCGGTAGGTTTTTTTCATTTAAAGACAGCCTGCTCAGAGGAAAACCCTGATTTAGAGGTATTTTCAGCGGAAGGCAGCCTGCCTTGATCGGTATATATGCAGGAATCCCGCCGCTTCAAGGGCAGGAAATGGGTATTTCCGGAGAACGTTGCTGTCGGTTTCCCAAGGTCGGGACATCCTGCGCGCAGCCGATCCGCCTGGATGGGACTGGGCCGGAGGATGGAAACAATGATCGCCGCATGGTGGACAGGATTGTCGTTCGCCGGATATCCGGCGGCGGGAAAAACCACCTTTGAAGCGGAACGGGAGCGGATCAGCGCCGGAGGCAAGCGGAATTCCGACTCATAAATCAGTTAATGTTCACCGGTTCATGGCTTGTCGATGTGGGGAAATAGGTTATAATCATATCGGAAAGTAATTATCCGAAAGGAAAGGTTTTCCACTAGGGCATCGGCACGATGGATATTCGGATCCGGCAGAAATACCTGATTAACACACTGCGCGGGAAGGGTTACCGCATGACTCCCCAGCGCCTGGCTTTGGTCGAGCTGATCGCGGCCAGCGAGGGGCATCCGAGCGCCGCCCAGCTGTACTCGCGCATGCGGAAGCGGTTTCCCACGACGAGTCCGGCCACGGTGTATAAATTGTTGGCGCTGCTTAAGGAGATCGGTGAGGTGTATGAAATCGACTTCCACGACGACAGCCGGTATGACGGAAACCGTCCGGAACCGCACCCGCATCTGATCTGCACCCGATGCGGAAAGATCGTCGACGGAACAATGGACCTGGAACCCGGGTGGATCCGGAAGATGGAAACCCGAACGGGATACCGGATCAACCGGCATCAATTGACCTTTTTCGGCGTGTGCCCGGAGTGCCGGAAATGACGGCTTCTCTTTTTTTCTCGATAAAGGATAATAATTATCATAAGATAAATATTATCCAAAGCGCTGTCCGGTGAACGAAACCGGAGCGGGAAGGAGGTGGCTGCAGCATCCATTTCGCAACAGGGAAGACCTGATTCATTGAACAACTTGCATTCCCAAGGAGGCCGACATGGCGAAAGTAGCGCAAGAAATGGTTGAAAAATCCGGAGTGGATCTCAAGCAACTGGTCGATTTGTTGGTCAAGAACGCATCCGCGGAACTCACCACCTACTATTACTACACCATCCTGCGCGCCAATCTGATCGGATTGGAAGGCGAAGGACTCAAGGAGATCGCCGAGACGGCGCGCATCGAAGACCGCAATCACTTCGAGGCGCTGATGCCGCGGATTTACGAATTGGGCGGAAAGCTTCCCGACAGCATGGTGGATTTTCACAACATCTCCGCCTGCCCGCCGGCGAATTTGCCCAAAAACCCGTCCGACGTCAGGGGCATCCTGAAAGTGCTGGTGGAGGCGGAACGCTGCGCGGTGCGCGGGTACACGCACATCTGCAACCTCACCGCCGGAAAGGATCACCGCACCTACGATCTGTGCCTGGCAATCCTCAACGAGGAGATCGAGCACGAATCGTGGTTCTCCGAATTCCTGGGAGAGGGTCCTTCGGGCCACTTCCTGCGCCGCGGAGAAACCTCCCCCTTCGTGGGAAAATTCCTGCGGTAGGATGCGGCAAGGCGGAAAAAAGAAAGGAAGGCCG
>JBJYXS010000130.1:0-2538 GCA_046260075.1 Anaerolineales bacterium
CCATAGCACCTTCGGGAAATACCACTCGGAATAAGCGGATTGCCAGATCAGAAAATTGCTGCCCCGCTGCTCGCCCGATGTCCGGATCACCAGATCCGGATCGGGAACTCCCGCCGTGTAGAGGTAGGTTCCCACGACCGTCTCGTCGACGGATTCCGCCGCAACGCCGTCGCGGATCATCCGCCGAAAGGCACGCACTAATTCGTCGCGGCCGCCGTAATTAAAGGCGATGTTCAAGATCAGTTTCCCGTTTTCCCGGGTCAGTTCCATCGCCTGCCGGACCTTCTTCTGCAGGAACGGGCTTAACCCTTCCAGGCGGCCGATGTGCTGCAGCCGGACTCCGTTCCGGTGCAATTCGTTCAACTCCCGGTCGATGACTTCCTCCAGGATCGCCATCAAGCCCTTGATTTCATCCTGGGGGCGTTCCCAATTTTCGGTGGAAAAGGCATAGATTGTGAGGACCGGCACCCCGAATTCCACACAGCCTTCGATCACCCGTCGCAGATTCTCCACGCCGGCGCGATGGCCCGCCAGCCGCGGCATACCACGGGATTTGGCCCACCGTCCATTGCCGTCCATGATGATGGCGATGTGCCGGGGGATGTTCGCCGGCAGGCCTTCCGGTACAGGGTCTGAAGACACAGCGTTTCTTTCCATCATTTCGTCCTCTGCCGGAGCTTCAGACCTCCATGATCTCCTTTTCCTTGCGTTCCACCGCCTGATCCACCTGCTCAATGTGGCGGTCGGTGATTTTCTGAAGATCCTCCTCCCCGCGGTGCAATTCGTCCTCCGAGATGGCCTTTTCCTTCTCATATTCCCGAAGATCGTTCTGTGTATCACGGCGCACATTGCGGATGGCGATTCGGGTTTCCTCGGCGCGGTGATGCACGATCTTGACCAGCTCCTTGCGGCGCTCTTCGGTCAACGCCGGGATCGACAGGCGGATAATTTTGCCGTCGTTGGAGGGCGTAAGTCCCAGGTCGGAAGCCAGGATCCCTTTCTCGATGGCTTTAATGGAGGTGGGGTCGAACGGTTTAATCGCCAACAGGCGCGGTTCGGGTGCGGAAATGGTAGCCAGCTGCATTAACGGCGTGGGAACGTCGTAATACTCGACAGTAATTTTTTCCACCAGCGTCGGGCTGGCGCGGCCCGTTCGGAGGGTGGCCAGCGATTCTTCGAGTGATTTATCGGCGCTTTTCATCTTATTCTCGGCTTCCTGCAGAGCTTCTTTAACCATCGGTCCTCCTCCTGACAGGTGTGATTGGTGGTTGGTTTGCGATCCGATCATCCGGCAACCGGGCGGACCGTCGCCGAGGATCGGCATCCGGTTCAGGATTGGATCATCGTCCCCACGGTTTCCCCGTGCATCGCCCGCTCCAACATATCCTCCTGCCAGAGATTCAGCACTAAAATCGGCAGGTCGTTGTCCATGCAAAGGGAGATGGCGGTGCTGTCCATCACGCCCAGCCGGCGATTGAGCGTTTCGATATAGGTCAGGGTTTCGAATTTCTTTGCGTTGGGATTCTTCTTCGGGTCGGCGTCATACACCCCGTCGACCTTGGTGGCCTTGATCAACACGTCGGCATCGATTTCCATCGCCCGCAGCGCGGCGGCCGTGTCGGTGGAAAAGTACGGATTCCCCGTTCCGCCGCCCATGATCACCACGCGGCCCTTTTCCAGGTGGCGGATGGCCCGCCGCCGGATGTACGGCTCGGCCACGGCGCGCATTTCCACCGCCGATTGGACGCGCACAAACAGATGCTGGCGTTCCAAGGCGTCCATCAGCGCCAGCGAGTTGATCACGGTGGCGATCATCCCCATATAATCGGCTGTTGCCCGCTCCATTCCATGCTTAAGGCCTTCCTGGCCCCGCCAGAGGTTTCCGGCCCCGATTACCACAGCGACCTGGATCCCCAAATCGCGGACCGCCTGAATCCGCCGGGCCAGCGTTTCACCCGCCGCGGGATCAATGCCGTTCCCGTCCGCGTCGGCCAGCGCCTCCCCGCCCAACTTCAGCAGGACTCTCCGGTAGCGGATGTCCTTTCCAGGGACGGGAAGCGGGGCCGTGTGTCCGGCGGCGTGAATCTCATGGATGTCCGTTATTAATTGGGAATGATCCTTTTTCAATACCAAGCGTTCCTCCACACGAAAGGATTTACAACGGTCGCACACCAATTTCACACGGTCTTTGGGCAGCGCCTCGCCGTCCGTTTCCTCCGCCACCGGGTGCATCAACCCGCCGCATTTTTCACAAATCAGCTTCTGCATTCCCCGCTCCTTCCCGGTGCCGGCCGATTCCTTCTCCGCCCTGCACACAAGGACGCTCCCGCCGCTTACCTTCCAATGAACGCTCGCTCCGATGCCGGACGTCGGACCGGGGAATCCGAATCCGGACGGTTTGTATATGGAGAATTATAGCCCATCCGGTTTCCGCCGATTTCTTCCCGGCAAAAAAAGAGGCCAACCGATTTGGTTGGCCTATTGGGGCTCATTCCGCGTCCGCACCCAATTCCCAGCGTGCGAACCGTCGGATGATGA
>JBJYXS010000131.1:0-13025 GCA_046260075.1 Anaerolineales bacterium
TTTCATTATATTGGGCCCTGCCACTACGATTGGCGGGCTAACGACCTGCGGCTCACCCGTTTGGCCGGCTATGCCGGACTAGACTCCCAGTATACATCGAAACTTCGAAGTGCATCCAATCGAAGACTTTGAGCCGAAGGCCAAATCGGGTGCAGCCGCTTGTTGGGCATAATTCTTTATGAACTATATTTCTTTACTAATTCCAATTCTATTGGGAGAAAATCAGAAATCCAATATGATAAACCATCTTTATTATTGCATTCAACAATAAACGCTTCTGTTTGTCCTGACTTATTTTTATGTACATGAACGATTGTGCCAATATCGCCAATTACTGGTTTACGTTTTATACTTTCAGATCCCAAATTCCCTCTTTCTTTCTCTGAGAGGATTAGGGACTTTACTCTTACGACATCATACTCATTTAATTCCATATTATAATCTCCAGACGGAGTAATACTTCTTCTAGTTGAAAATATTTCTATTATATCTACCTTCTCTAGCATTGAAATTTCTCAAATAATTATTATGCCCAACTAGTGCTTAAGCCGCCATTTGGCGGCATAACGGCTTATGGGTTTTTTATCCGCCGCTATTGCAGCAAAATAGGCAATTGGGCCGCCGCATATTCTTGCAGGATTCCGCGCATCAGGAGTATATATCACAATCACAGGGGGCTCAAACGAACGAGAAAATCCGGAGGTTATTTTATGATTTACACGCTCCAATTAGCTTATCCGCCTAATGTAATAATATGCGGAAAATGCCAATACCTGTAAAGGCAAACATATACCCGTATATGCATTTCGGTTGCATCTGCATATATATGCTTCCTTTCCGCGCACGGCAAGAACCTATCCCCTTCCCCCTACCCGCCCTCCAGCCGCAACACGCTGCCCGTGTTCGTCACCGCCCACAGCCCGCCGCCGGGCGCGCGCCACAGCTTGACCACCACGCCCTGCATCGGCATCGGCACCGTCCCCCACTCCGCGCCGTCCCAGTGAATCAGGCCGCTGCCCGCCATCCACCCGTCGTCCGGCGCGCTCATGTGGATCGTGTCCATCCAGGCCGCGCCCGGCGGGAACGGATACGGCACCCATTCCACCCCGTCCCAGTGCAGGATCGCTCCGGGGTTTTCGGTCGCCGCCAGGTTCTCCGCGATCCCCGCCGCCCACAGGTCGTCGGCCGCCGCCCCGCCCACCGCCAGCAGCCGGTAGGCTTCCGGCCAGGTCCGGTGCGTCCACTGCTCGCCGTCCCAATGCATCACCAGCGTCCCCTCCCCGCCGCCCACCGCCCAGCCGTCGTCGGGAGCCGAAAAATGCAGCCCATACAGCGTACACTTGCAGGGCGGGCCGCCGTCGAACAGCGCAATATCCTCCCACACCGCTCCGTTCCAATGCATGATCCACGGCTCCCGGTAATCTCCCCCTTCGATGCCGCCGGCCGCCCAGCCGTCCTCCGTTGAGGGAAAGGCCAGCGCGTTCAGCCGCGGGTAGATCGCGCTGTTGCCGATCCCGCGCGCCTGGTAGGGAAGGAACACCGACCACTTCGCGCCGTCCCAGCGCAGGATCTGCCCGCCCTCGCCGGCCGCCCAGCCTTCCTGCTCGGAGGGAAGCGCCACCGCGTTCAGCGTCTGCCACGTCGGGCTCTCGGCCGCCATCCATTCGGTCCCGTCCCAGCGGGCGATCAGCCCGTCGTCGCCGACCCCCCAGGCGGCGTCCGCCGCAAGGAAATCCGCCGCCGCGATCGCGACGGGGATCTTGTCGATGGCGCGGCTCCACGACGCGCCGTTCCAATGCCAGATCATTCCCGCGCGCGAACGTCCCGGAACCCACCCGGCCGCCCAGGCCTCGCCGGCGGCCGGGAAATCCAGCGCCAGCGCTTCGCCGTCCGGCCCGCCGCCCTCATAGGGCACCCAATCCGAGCCGTCCCATCGCAGCACGATATCGCCGCGGTCCCACGAGCCGAGCATCCAGCCGTCCCCGCCGGCCGGATCGACCGCGATCACCCGCGGGCTGGGCGCCAGCGAGGAGTAATCCCACCACTCGCCGAGCGCGTAGCGCAGGATCACGCCGTCGCGGCTGATCGCCCAACCCTCCCCGGGCGAGGAAAACGCCACCCCGTCGAGATCCGCGTCGGTCGGCGATTCGACCGCGATCCACTGCCCGCCGTCGAAGTGCAGGATCGCCCCGCCGTCGCCCACCGCCCAGCCGTCGTCGTTGGTAATGATCTGGATCGCATTAAGGGCCGGCGCGTCGGCTTCCGCCGTCCAGGCGTTCCCGTTCCAGCGGATCAGGTGGAATTCCCGCCCCTCGCCGTAATCCTCGAACGCGATCCCCCAGGCCGAACGCGGGGTCAGGAAGGAAATGTCCACTACGTACCCCAGGGGTTCGGGGGTCGGAAGGATCGACCAGGCGGATCCCTTCCAGCGCAGCAATCGGCTGCGGAAACGGAAATCGCCGGGGCCGATGGCATAGGGTTCATCGACCACCGCCCAGGCGTCCCGGTCGCCCAGCGCGAACACCCGCCGGATGGTGGAATCCACCGGGCTCCCGGCTTCCCGCCACTCCCCCGCATCAAGGCGCAGGATCACGCCTTGCTCGCCGACGGCCCACCCATCCCCCGAGGAGAGAATCGAGATGTCGCGCAGCACCCGGTGGCAGGGATCCGGCGATCCGTCCGGCACGCACTGGAAGCGGTATGGGTTGTGGGTCGGTTGCGGCGTCGGCGATGGGATCCAGCCGCGGTCGTGGGTGACCGTCGGTGTGACGGTTTCGGAGGGGAGAGCCGAAGGGGTGCGGATTCCCGTCGGGGTGTCGAGGGCCAGATCGCCGTACCCCGGCGTCCGGGGAAGTGGATCCGGACCGGCTTGGCCGCCGAAAAACGGCAGGCTGCAGCCGGCGGTCAGCAGGAGGAAAAACGCAGCCGTTATGTGTTGTGCCGATCGGCTCATGGCCCCCATTGTACCGGGAAAGACGGCGCCCGCAGCCGTCCGACTGTCCTAACCCCCTACCCTCAGTCACTTCTCTTCAGTGAGTCTCCAGTATTACCCCTCCCCCCTTCCCCGTATGACGGGAACCTGTCCTCGAGTGAAACGAGGGGAGGGGGGAGGGCAAGGGTGGGAGGTTAGGACAGTTTTAAAAAGAGCGGGCCTTTCCCGGTGTTCTTCCGGGAGGGTCAGGGGTGGGGGATTAGGCCAGTCGATCAGCGCTTGTGCCGCTTGCGCTTCTTTTTCTTCTTCTTCGGCTTGTCCGGCTCCTCCGCGGCGGCGCCGGGCGCGGCCGGGACGGCGGGCTGCTTCATCTCCGCCGCCGGGGCTCCGGCGCCGTCCGGTGCGGTCCGCAGCGACATGCGGAACAGGCGCGAGACCACGCCGGTCCGCACCTGATGCATCAATTCCTGGAACAGGTCGAACGCGCGGCTCTTGTATTGCACCAATGGATCGCGCTGGGCGTAGGCCTCCAGCCCGACGGAAGTCCGCAGGGCTTCCATGCTGGTCAGGTATTCCACCCACGATTGGCCCACGACCCCAAGCATCAGTTCCCGGTGCGCCTGCGCGATCACCCGCGCGCCGGCCATTTCGACCGCCTTATGGCGCGCCCAATCCGGCCACGTGCGCAGCGGCGCGTCCAGCTCCAGTTCCTGCCACGGTCCGGGGATGTTCGCGCGCATCGACTGTTGGTAATCCGGCGGAAGCTCGGCGAAGGTTTGCTCGCCGGCCCGGACCCAGATCCTGCGGCCCCATTCCACGCGCATCATCTCGAGCGTTTCGAGCAGGTACTCCTGGATGCTCTCGACGAGCGCGTCCAGGATCCGGGCATAGCGCTCGGCGGCCAGCCGGGCCGCCAGGTGGATCCACGAAAATTGGGCCGCGCTGACCGCCCGCCGCTGGTGGGTCCGCTGGTCGAACACGGTGTGGGTCCGCAACGTCACGCTCATCAGCAGGCGGGTCAGCCCGTGTTCGTCCGCCGCCTGTCCGCCGGATTCGCGGACCTGTTCTTCCACCTGGCGCAGGATCCGGGTCCGCCGCTCGGCCAGGATCCGGTCAAGCCGCCCGCGCAGCTGCGAAGCAGCCGCCTCGAAATCCCCGTCGGCCTCATCGCCTTCCGGCGCAATGCCGGTCCGCCGCTGCAGCCAGGAGCCGGCTTGCAGGGCGGCCCGCGACCAGGCGGCTTCCTCGGCCTGCTCGATCAGGTGCCGCCGGAGATCCCCGGCCCTTTCGGGCGCAAGCAATTCGCGCGGCACGGCCTTGTCGTCGATCCCCGTCGCCCGGGCCACGTTGTCGAGCAGCGTGCGCGGGGTGAGGTCGGTTCCCTGTTCACGGGCTTCGATCTCCGCCCCTTCCCAGGCCATCTCCATCGTCTCGCGGCTTCCCCGAGCCGCCTGCTCGGCCCGCTCGGCGAATACATCCATCTGGCGGTCGAAGGCTTTGCACAGATGTTCCGTCTCCTCGTCCAGGGCCTCGCCGGCCAGTTCCACAAGCCGCCCGGCTCGCTCCGCCGCTCCCGTCTCCAGCAGCTCGTCGCGGACCAGCCGCAGCGGGAAGGACGGCCGGGCATTCCCGTCCGCAAAACGCAGTGTCGGTTGGATGTCCTCCAGCCAGGCCATCAACTTCCACGGGTCTTCCTTGGCTTTTTCCGCCGCCTGCACGTGCCGGCGGATCTCCTCGGAGAGCATTTCCCGGATGTCGTCCGAAAGATCGTCCTTCTCGAAGATCCGCTCGCGCATGCCGTAGATCTTGGCGCGCTGCTGGTTGAGCACGTCGTCGTATTCCAGCAGGTGTTTGCGGACGTCGAAGTTCGCGCCCTCCACCCGGCTCTGGGCCTGTTCGATCATCCGGCTGACCAGGCCGGATTCCATGGGGACGGCGTCGTCGATGCGCATGCTCTGCATCATCCCCGCCACCTGATCCCCTCCGAACCGGCGCATCAGATCGTCTTCCATGGAAAGGAAGAAGCGCGAAGAGCCGGGGTCGCCCTGGCGCGCCGCGCGGCCGCGGAGCTGGTTGTCGATCCGCCGGGCTTCGTGGCGCTCCGAACCGAGCACGTGCAATCCGCCCAGTTCGCGCACCTTCTGCTCCTCGCCCATGTGCTTGCGGAAGTACTCCACTTCCGAGGTGTACACCCCGATCTGCTCGGGGGTCGCCCGCCCCAACTGTTCGAGGCGCTCGGCGTTGGTCAGGTTGTAGGGATCTTCGATCCCCGTGCGGCGCAGAATGCGGTTGATCGCCGCGAGGACCTCCTCCGCCAGCTCCCCGCCGAGCTTGATGTCGACGCCGCGGCCGGCCATGTTGGTGGCGATCGTCACCCCGCCGAAGGCCCCCGCCCCGGCGATGATCTGGCTTTCCGAGGCGTGCTTTTTGGCGTTGAGGACCTGATGCGGGATCCCCTTCTGCAGCGCTTCGAGCAGCCGCGGACGGGATTCCCCGGGCAGCCCCAGCAGGTACAGCAGCCGTTCCAGATTGGCGTCCGCCTCCGGATTCAAGGCGAGGTCGAGCGGCTTGGCGATCGCGCGCAGAGCGGCCGTTCCCAGCTTGCCCAGCGGCTGGTTTAGCGGCGTGAGCTCCTCCACCTGCCGCCCGTCCTCTTCCCGGTTGTGGGCCCGGAACCAGGCATCGCGCACCAGCAGGGTCAGGGCCAGCTTGCGCAGCGGTTCCGCCCGCAGCCGCTCCGAAAGGATCTCCGAGCGCTCGACCGAGGTGGTGCCCACCAGCACCGGCCGGCCCTGCACGTGCATCTGCAGAATCTCCGCCGAGACGGCCCGGAACTTGGCTTCCTCGGTCCGGTAGATGGTGTCCTTGTAATCCTTCCGCCGCCAGAACACCGGCGTGCCGGGATCCTCCCTGCGGGCGAAGAAGAAGAACTTGTGCCCGTCTTCCTTGAAGGGGACTTCCTGCAGATCCGAATCCGGCCGCCCGGCGATGTATTCGAGGTTGGTCGGGACCGGGGTCACATCGAGTTCGTAGATTTTGTGGAATTCCTCGGCCTCGGTGAGCGCGGTGCCGGTCATCCCGGAGAGCTTCTCGTAGAGCCGGAAGTAATTCTGCAGGGTGATGGTGGCGTAGGTGACGTTTTCCGGCCGGACCGCCAGCCCTTCCTTGGCTTCGACGGCCTGGTGCAGGCCGTCGGACCAGCGCCGGCCGTGCATCAGCCGCCCGGTGAATTCGTCGACGATCACCACCTGCCCGCCCTGCACCAGGTAATCCCGGTTGCGCCGGAAGATCAACTCGGCCCGCAGCGCCTGCGAAAGGTATCCGGCCAGCCGGGCCTGCTCGGGGGTCACGTCTTCCGGACGGTCCGGATCGCTCAGCGGCAGGCCGAGGATCTGTTCGATGTGGGCTTCGCCCGCCTCGGTCAGCACCACCGTCCGGTCCCGTTCGCTGATCTCGCAATCCTCGGGGCGCAGCTGGCGCACGGCCTGGGCCATGCGCTTGTATTCCTGCTGCTCGCCGGCGGCCGGCCCGGAGATGATCAGCGGGGTGCGCGCCTCGTCGATCAGGATGTTGTCGACCTCGTCGATGATCGCGTAATGCCGCTCCCGCTGGACCCGGTCCTCGCGCCGCATGGCCAGGTTGTCGCGCAGGTAGTCGAATCCGAACTCGTGATTGGTGCCGTAGGTGATATCGGCGGCGTACGCCTCCCGGCGGCTCACCATCCGCAGCCGGTCGGAATCCTCCTGGTTCGATTGCCGGGTCGGGTCGACCAGGAAGGCTTTGCGCGCGTTGTCGGTTCGCGAAGCCTCCTGCAGCACCCCGACGGTCAAACCGAGCGTGTGGTAGATCGGCCCCATCCAGCGAGCGTCGCGCCGGGCGAGGTAATCGTTGACGGTGACCAGGTGCGCGCCCTTGCCGGTCAGCGCGTTGAGATACAGCGGCAGGGTGGCCACCAGCGTCTTGCCCTCGCCGGTGCGCATTTCCGCCACTATCCCGAGGTGCAGCACCATCCCGCCGATGAGTTGCACGTCGTAATGCCGCAAGCCGATCGTCCGGCGCGCGGCTTCGCGCACGGCGGCGAACGCTTCGGGCAGCAGGTCGTCGAGCGTTTCATCCGCTTCCAGCCGTTCGCGGAAGGCGGGAGTCTTGGCTTTCAGCTCCGTGTCGCTCAGGGCCTGGTATTCCGCTTCCAGCGCGTTGATCTCATCCACCAGGGAGGAGTAGTGCTCGATATCCCGGCGGTTGGGATCGCCGCCTACCAGTCGTATCAGGGAATTCAGCATGCGGTGTGGTTTTCCTTTGTTCGGGATTTTCTCATCCTATACGGATAAAGACGCCTTCCGTCACGGCGGCCGGCCGATCCTGTCATTGCGAGCCCCGCCCCGGCTTCGCCGCGGCGAGGCCGGGGGAGATCGTCCCGCAGCGTTTTTCTGCAGGCGATCGACGAAGCAATCCCCTGAATTGCACGGCAATAGAAGATTGCTTTGCCCGTTGAAGGCCCCGAAGTGCCCCGGCGCACTTCCGGGGCAATCTTCTGCCTTGCCTGCATAGAAGATTGCTTCGGCGCTTCGCGCCTCGCAATGACAGTGTCACTCGTGGAACAGCTCGCCCACCGAACGGCCTTCGTGTGTGCGGCGGATCACCTCGCCCAGCAGTTTGGCAATTGTGAGCACGACCAGCCGCCCGCCCAGCAGCGATTGCTTTCCGGACGGGATCGGTATCGTATCGGTCGTGACGAATTCCCGCACCGGCAATCCGGCCAGCCGCTCGACCGCCCCTCCGGAGAACACCGGATGGACAAACGACAGGTAGACGTCGCGCGCCCCGAATTCCTTGACGGTGTTGACCGCCTGCACGATCGTCCCCCCGGTGTCCACCTCGTCGTCGACGATCACCACGTCGTGGTTGTCGACGTCGCCCACCACGGTCAGCACTTCGGTGGTCGACCGGTTCCCTTTGCGGCGTTTTTCAATGAAGGCCATGCTGCAGCCGAGCGAGGCCGCAAAGTTGCGCCCCTTCTTGGCGAATCCCAGGTCGGCGGTGACGACCACCGGGTCGTGCATCTTCTTTTTCTTCCTGGCGAAGTAATCCCGCAGGATTTGGAACGCGGTCAGCACATCGCCGCGCATGGAGAAGAAGCCCTGGATCTGGCCGGCGTGCAGGTCGAGGAAAATGTACCGGTCGGCGCCGGCGGCCTCGATGAGATCGGCGATCAGCCGCGCGGTGATCGCCACGCGGGGTTGGTCCTTTTTATCGGAACGGGCGTAGCACAAATACGGTACCACGGCCGTCACCCGGTCGGCCGAATCCTGCTGCAGGGTGCGCAGGGTGATGAGCAATTCCATCAGGTTGCGGTTGACCGGCGACGAAGTGGTCTGAATGACGTAGACATCCTGTCCGCGCACGCTGGCATGCAGCCGCACGAAGACGTTCTCGTTGGGGAAATCGATCACGTCGTGGCCGCTCAGGGGGATTCGGATGTACTTTGAAATCGCCGTCGCCAGATCCACCGATCCGCGCCCGGCAAACAGCTTGATTCCGTTATAGCTGGGCATTCCCTTCCTTCTCCTTCGGGGCGCCGTATCGGGCCTCCCACTCGCTGCGCAGGATGGCGTACAGGTGCATATCCCAGTACCGGCCCTGGTAGAAGTGCGCCTCCCGCATCGATCCCTCCCGGACAAAACCGATCTTCTCGTACAGGTGGATCGCCCGCCGGTTGAAATCCATCACCCGCAGCTGGATCCGGTTCAGGTTCAGGGTCCCGAAACCGTAGCCCAGCAGGGTCAGGAGGGTGTCCCGCCCGTATCCCTTGTTCCAATACTTCTTATTTCCGATGAACAGGCCGAATTCGGCCAGCCGGTTGCGCCCGTCGACCAGGCTGAACCCGGCTCCGCCGATGTGTTCCCATTTCCCGCGGCCCTTTTTGGCGTCCACCGCCAGGGCCTGCTGCGCCGGCGGCTGCTTGAGATTTTCTTCGAACCAGCGCTCTTCGTGCACCCGGCTCACCGGCATTTGGTTGGCGAGGTTCTCGCTGATCGCCGAATCGCCGAACCATTCCACGTACCGTGGAAGATCCTCCCGTTCGATTGCCCGCAACCGCACCCGTTCACCGTAGTAGTGCATTTACTCTCTCCACAATGTCATCCCAGCAGCTTCTCCACCGCCTCTTCCGGCGAACATTCGCGCGCGACGACCTTTCGGGCCATCTCCGCCACATCCCGCCCGGCTGCCGCCCGCCAACGCGCCAGCAGCCGCCCGCTCAGCCGCCGTTCCAAATCCGCCTGTGCGCGTTCCCGCTCGCGCCGCTCCCCTTCGCCGCTGCGCAGCAGATGCTCGCGGTGGCGGAACACTTCTTGGGCCAGGCGTTCCACTCCCTCGCCGGTCGTGCCGACCGTCTTGAGGATCGGCGGCCGCCAATCATTCTCCGCCCCGCCGCCGAGATCCAGCATCGCCCGCAGCGATCCGGCCGCACTATCGGCGCCGGGCAGGTCGGCTTTGTTGATCACCAGGATATCGGCGATTTCCAGGATGCCGGCCTTCAGCGCCTGGATGTCGTCCCCCAATCCGGGGGTCACGACGACGACGACGGTCTGGGCCTGGCGGGAAATGTCGGTTTCGGCCTGGCCGACTCCCACCGTTTCCACCAGGATCGCATCGAATCCGGCGGCGTCAAGCGCCCGCACCGCCGAATCCGTCGCCCGCGAAAGCCCGCCCAGCGCTCCCCGGGAAGCCATCGACCGGATGAACACGCCTTCGTCGCCCGCCAGATCCCGCATCCGGATCCGGTCCCCCAATATCGCGCCCCCCGTAAACGGGCTGGTCGGATCGACCGCCAGGATGCCGACGCGCTGCGGATCGCGGCCGGCCGCGCCCTTCCGCAACAGGGCGCCCAGCGCGGCGGTCAGCGTGGATTTCCCCGTGCCGGGCGCTCCGGTGATTCCCACCACCATCGCCCGGCCGGTCCGCCGGTGCAGTTGGGAGAGGATCTCGAGCGCTTCCGGATCCTCCCGCTCGAGCCGGCTGATCAGGACGGCCAGCGCGCGCCGGTCCCCCGCCGCAACCCGTTCGATCAGAGTCGCCATCCGCCCCCGTCAGCCCGCATCCCCTTCTCCCTGCGTTCGGCGGATCGCCGCCGCCACGTCCGTGGTGGGCGTGCCCGGCCCGAAAACGCCGGCCACTCCCGCCGCCTGCAGCCCGGGAATGTCCGCCTCGGGGATGATCCCGCCGACGAAGACGCTCACCTTTTCCAATCCTTTTTCCCGCAGCAAATGCAGAACACGCGGCACCAGGTCGCCGTGGGCGCCGGAGAGAATCGACAGGCCGACCACGTCGACGTCTTCCTGCAGCGCGGCCTCGACGATCATCTCCGGAGTCTGGCGCAAACCGGTGTAGATCACCTCCATCCCGGCGTCGCGCAGCGCGCGGGCGACCACTTTGGCGCCCCGGTCGTGACCGTCCAAGCCGGGTTTCGCGATCAGGACGCGGATCTTTCGTGCGGTCATCGTGTTATTCGGCGGCTCCTCCCGATTCTTCGGCGTTTGCGCGGCGTCGCGGGCCCTTTTCCGCTCGCGCCGGGACCGCGCCTCCCGGATTATACCCCCCCTTTTTTAAGCAATCCTTCCTTGACTTTCCCGCCGCCGCTTCATAGAATCACGAGACGATCCATGCCGGTGAACGGAATAGAACCTGCGCTCGGGCCGCACCTGGGCGCGTCCGCCGCCCATGGAACTCAGTGCGGACCGCCCGGTCCGGCCCGGGTGTTACATGTCCTCTCTTGCCAAGGACGGCCATCCGTTCCAACGCTTTTAAGCAGTCCTCTTGTGGAGGTTCCTGGATGAACACCCCGAAGGAATTGAAATATACGAAGAACGACGAGTGGATTCGCGTGGAAGGCGGCCAGGCCGTCATGGGCATCACCGATTACGCCCAAAGCCAGCTTTCCGACATCGTCTACGTGGAACTGCTCGCTTCCGCCGGCGATACGCTGGAACAGGGAAAACCGGTGGCGTCCGTGGAATCGGTCAAGGCCGCATCCGAAGTCTACCTGCCCGCCGGCGGGAAGGTGACGGCCGTCAACCCCGCGCTCGCACAAACCCCCGAATTGGCCAACAGCGATCCCTACGGCGAAGGCTGGATGGTAAAGTTCACCCTCACCGACGCCGGCCAGGTGGAATCGCTGATGGATTCGAAGACGTACGAAGCCTACTGCACCGGACGCAGCCAGTAGGAGCCGCTCCGCCGTTCACCCGTTCTTCGACCCTGCTTCCTTGAGAGGTCGCATGCCCTATCTGCCGCACACCCCATCGGAACGGAAGGAAATGCTCCGCAAGATCGGGGTGAAGAAAACCGACGAGTTGTTCTCCGCCATCCCCGGCGACAAACGATTCCCGAAATTGGATCTTCCCTCCCCCTTGTCGGAAATCGAACTCCTGGAGGAGTTGCGCTACCTCTCCGAGGGCAACGTGCCGGCCCAAGCCGCGCCCTGTTTCCTCGGCGCGGGCGCGTACCATCATTTCATCCCGGCGGCCGTCGATCATTTGCTGCAGCGGGGAGAGTTCTACACCGCCTACACACCCTACCAGGCGGAAATTTCACAGGGAACCCTGCAATCCGTCTTCGAATTCCAGACCCTGATAGCGGCCCTCACCGGCATGGAAGTCGCCAACGCCTCGCATTACGACGGGGCGACGGCCGCCGCCGAGGCCGTGCGGCTGGCCCTGCAACATGTGCGCGGACGCCGGCGGGTGGTGCTCTCGCCCGTCCTGCATCCGCACTACCGGCAAACCGTGCGGACCTACCTGCAGGGCGCGGGCGTGCATTTCGCCGGCGACGAACCGCCGGAAACCGTTTCAACCTTCCAAACCCGAAGTCCGGCCAAACACCTGGCGACCTGCATCGACCAGACCACCGCCGTGGTGCTGGCGCCGTATCCCTCCTTTGTCGGGGAAGTCGAGGACCTCACCCCGCTGGCGGAGATCACCCACACCGCGGGCGCGCTGCTGGCGGTGGCGGCCAATCCGATCGCCCTCGGGATGCTCAAACCGCCGGGCGAGATGGGAGCCGATATCGTCGTCGGCGAAGGACAGCCGCTCGGGATTCCGCTCTCGTGCGGCGGACCGTACCTGGGATTCTTCGCCACGCGGCGGTCCCTGGTGCATAAAATGTCCGGCCGGCTGGCGGGCGAAACGGTCGACGGCCAGGGCCGCCGCGGATACGTGCTGACCCTGGCCGCCCGCGAACAGCACATTAAGCGCGGGCGGGCGTCGTCCAACATCTGCACCAACCAGGGATTGATGGCCCTGGCCGCCACGATCTACCTGAGCCTGATGGGCAAGCAGGGCTTGCGGAAAGTGGCCGAACTGTGCTTCCACCGCGCCCATTACGCCGCCGACCGGCTGGGCGGCATTCCCGGCTTCGACGTCGTCTCGCGGTCCCCCTTCTTCCACGAGGTTATGTTGCGCTGCCCGAAATCCGTCGCCGAGATCAACCGCCATCTGATGGATAACGAGGAGATCGTCGGCGGGTACGATCTGGGACGGGATTATCCGTGCCTGGCCAACCACATGCTGCTGGCATTCACCGAGATGACCTCCCGCGCCCAGATCGACCGGCTGGTGAAGGCGCTTGGGGAGGAATCGCTGTGAGGGAAGGACCATGAGCGAACCGACGATATACGAGCTGTCTTCCCCGGGACGGACCGGGGTCCGCCTGCCCGAACTCGATGTGGACCCCGCCACGCTGCCCCCGTCGCTGCTGCGCAAAGAGCTGCCGCTCCCCGAACTCTCGGAATCCGACGTCGTGCGCCATTTCCTGCGCCTTTCCCAGATGAATTTCGCGGTCGACAAGGGTTTCTACCCGCTCGGTTCCTGTACGATGAAGTACAACCCCAAGCTTCACGAAGACGCCGCCCGGCTCCCGGGGTTCGCCTGCGTCCA
This sequence comes from Anaerolineales bacterium, assembly GCA_046260075.1. Lineage (GTDB taxonomy): Bacteria > Chloroflexota > Anaerolineae > Anaerolineales > RBG-16-64-43 > JAFGKK01. Next base: position 12,868 of record JBJYXS010000131.1, read on the forward strand.
CCCCTTGCAGAATGCGGATTCGATCCAGGGCTGCCTGGCGTTGATGTGTCTGTTGCAGGATTGGCTGTGCGTCCTCAGCGGCCTGTCGGCCGCATCGCTGCAGCCGGCGGCGGGCGCGCAGGGCGAACTGGCCGGCGTGTTGATGATCCGCGCCTATC
>JBJYXS010000132.1:0-7490 GCA_046260075.1 Anaerolineales bacterium
ATCCTCTTCGTCGGAGCGGTATTCGTGGCCGTCGATCGGATCCACCTCGTCCTCGTCCTTGCAGACCTTCCCGTTGGGTCCGTAGGGGCCGGTGTCGAAGGTGCAGTGGTCCTCCATGTAGGACCCGGTGACGGCGTAGCGTTCGCCGGTCCGGGCGGCGTTGGTGACGATCAGCCAGGAATAGAAGATGCGCGCGAACTCGATGATCCCGAAGATCAGCAGCAGCAGCGCCGGCAGAACCAGCGCGAACTCCACCATTGTCTGCCCGCGGGTGCGGCGCCGGCCCGCCCGGGGCGCGGCGTGTTCGGGGTTTTTCCGGCTTTGGAATAGTTCTGTGATCATGCGTTCCTCTTCTATCCGTTGGACTTCCCGGCCTACATCGTCAGGCGGGTGAAGATCCGCGAATAAATCATCTCAAAGACCCGTTCAAGGTCGGTGCTTTCCTGGGCGTAGAAGTAGTTGCCGCAGTTTTCCTTGTAGTCCGTCACGCTTGCGCACGGGTCGGTGTCGGCGTCCCCGTCGTCGCCGATCGCGGCGATGTAGCGCAGCAATTCGGCGCCGTACGGCTTGCGGTCGGCGTAGACCGGGTTTTCGTCCACCAGATCGGTGACCTCGTTTCCCAGCCCGATGGTGAAGATCACCGCCCCCTGCCCGCGCTGCCCCATGCAGGAAGCATTCGGCGTGCCGGCGGCCGCGCAGGCGACGAATTTGGCCTGGTCGCGGGCGAAATCGTCGGCGTCGTACTCGGTCGGATCGGTCATCAGCGAGTGGTACGTGTCCACGCGCCCGTCCTGGCAGAACATCCGGTTGGGATGGCCGGTGCCCCGTCCGACCCAGGTGCCGTCGGGGCAGTAGCCCAGCGGCAGGTTGGGCACGAACAAATCCGGATTGAGCGGCATGACGGCCGGGTCGGTGACCAGCTCATTGGTTCCGCTGAGCGGGTCGAGGTCTTGATCCAGCGCGTACGTGGCGTTGGCCGCGCCGTCGGTCAGCACGACCACCACCCACAGCGCGTCCAGGCGCTTCTCGAAGGCGAATTGCTCGCCCGCCCGGCGCAGCCCGCCGCCGATGTTGGTCGTCGTGCAGGCCGACATCGCTTCCGGAATTCCCGTCCAGTGACCGCCATCCGCCGTGTCGATATCCCAAAGCCGTGCGCAGTTGTAGCCCCAGAAATTATTGAGGAGGCCAGATGGACTGTCACTCTGATCTCCCACATATACACATGGGCCGGCGGGGATATCTTCCACCGTGGCGTAACAGGCGATCGGATCCGGGCCGCCGCAGGCCATATCGTTGTTGAGCGGGCAGATTTGCGAAGCTTCGTACACCTTCAGGCTTGGAATTCCGGTGGTCACGCTCTGCGCCACGCTGAGATCGTCCGTCCAATAATTTCCCCACAACGCGGAGGTTCCCTGCGACCCGGCCTCCCAGCCGTTGGCGAAGGTGACCACCGAAAGGCGGTCCTCCTCCTTGCCGGGAACCTTATTCAGGATCTCAGCCGCGAAGCTCATCGCGGCGGATTTCACGTTATGGAAGGGAAGGCAGCTATCGTCGGCATTGCATACCGCGGGATTAGCCGGATCCACCCGGAAATCCAAGTTGTCACTCGGTTTGATGTCCCAGGCCATCGATTCGCCGACGTCGATCACCAGGACCACGTCCATCGACGCCGCCTCGCTGACCGACGACTCCACCAGGTTGATCTCGTTGATGTCGATCAGCCGCAGGAAAGTCATCGGATAATCCACATCGACCGTTACACGCACCAACTTTTTCGGCATCGTCCCCGCAGGGGAGCACAGGGACGTGTCGGGGCCCGGATTGCCTTCCAGGCAGGTTTGGACCTGGATCGTCGCCGCATCAATGCCGTTTATCCGGGCCACTTCCTGGGCGGCGGCCGTCATCTCCGCGATCGTCCGGTTCTCGCGGTATTGGGCGGCGGCGGCCAGAGCGGCCGCGTCGGCGGCGCGGCGCAGGTAACCTTTAGCGAGGAAGATCTGCCCCAGGTCGATCATCAGCCCGAGGAAGATGACCAAGCCGAAGAAGGTGATGACGATCAGCACCAAAGCCTGGCCGGCGGACCGCATGCGGCGAGGGGATTTCCAGGAGTCGAAGAAATTCATTTCGCCATCCGTTCTTTTACGGCTTGGGCGTCGAGGTCGGTTCGGCCGAAACCAGCGGCCACAACGCGTAGATGTACAGTTCTATCGGATCCCCGACGAATTCGGTGAACCACGGCAGGCCCAAAACATGGTTGTAGTTGTTGTTGACTTCCACCAGCACGAGCCCGGTGCTCGGCGCGTCGGTCTGCAAATCCGACCGGATGTCCGCAATGCTGAATTGGGAGGCGTGCACGCCGGTCCGGTTATTGCATTGACTTAATCCCGCCTTATCCGCCGCATACGACCAGCCGTATTGCGGGCATCCGTCTTCCGTGGGGAAGCGCTTGATTTCCGCGTCCGCGGGAAGCGGCGAATCGCGCAGGATGCTGAAAACGGAAACGATCACATCGTCGTATTTGGACCAATCGCCGTTGGGGCATTCGGCGGTACCCTTCCCGGGAGGAAGGCACAGTTCGATGCTCGGATGCTCGCTGGCCAATTCCAAGACGGCCATGCAGGCCGCCTGGCGGTAGAAATCATTCGTTGAGGTGCAGACATGATCCAAATCGCGGATATCGTACCAGTTGTCGCTGGCGAACCGCGACGCGTTGCGGGCCGAATCGAGCACTGCGAGGTAGTGGTTGAATATGAATCCGAACTCGAACAACCCCGAGAGGATGATCAGAAGGATGGGCGCCATGAGAGCGAATTCCACCAGACTCTGACCGCGCCCGCGCTTCTTCCGGTTCCGCCAGAACGACTTGGATTCCTTCATATGGGTATTCTATTCCACTCCTTTCCGCCCTACAAGAAACAGACGGGGTCTTGTCACCCTGTTTTCACTTAATTTTCACAATCCAGCGACGAAAATCGCCCGGACTTGCCCTGTTTCCGTTGGGATTTTCCAGCGGTGCCATCTACCCGGGATGGACATACGCCCTGTTGCCGGGGATGGCCAGCCGTCCCCGCAGGGCGCTGGCAGGGAAGATGCCGGGCGGTCATTCCGCCGGATCCATGAGCAGCGTCCGTTCCTTTCCGCGGAAGTCCCTCGTCCTCCCGGAGGGGAACTTCACCCGCAGCGAGTCGCCTTCGCGCTCGAGGATCATCCCCTTATACCGCACGGTGACGGGGAAGGGAAAGATCGAATGTCCCCCCGCCCACACGCGGTCCGCTGCGACCGGGTGGACTCCCAGCGCAGCCAGGAACAGGCCCGGAGGGAAAGCGCCCTGCAGCGCGTTGCGCGGGCCGGATCCGCCGGGCCGCAGCGGATCGTAAACCATCCGGAACGATCCGTCGGTGCGCAGCGATTCCGCCAGCGTGCGGATCCATTTTTCGATCCACTCCAGGGCGAGATCTTCCCGGCCGTAGCGGATGGCGGCTTCGCCCATTAGCATGTTCCAGAACATCCACACTCCTCCGGATGCATCCTTGCCGGCCGCTTCGTCGCCTTCGGGCACAAAGCGCAGGCCGCTGGGCGAATCGAACGCCGTCCCCGCCATCAGCCGGGAAAACAACCGTCCGGCCTTTCCGCGCGGCACCGACCGGCTCCACAGCGGCAGGAAATGCGAGAGGTCCTCGCGGGCCAGGCCGGGTATTTCCAAATGGAAGGTCATCCCCTTCGGGGGACCTTCGGCCCGGATCGATTCCACACGCGTCCACACCGTGCGGCTGAAACCGATCCCCTCGCCGCGCAGCCAGGAGAAATCCCCGCTGGCGAACGCCTCTTCGCACTCCGCCCCCCTAGCGTCCGTCCCCTTAAGTCGAATCCGGATCAGGGGCCGCGTCTCCGCTCCGCCCATGCAGCGGACGAGCAGCCGCGAGGCTTCTTCAATTTGGATGGGGGTTTTGATCGCATCGCCGGGGCGTCCCGCCCAAAGCTGCCGTCCGGAGGGGGAGGCGTGGGTTTCGCGGTCGACCGTTCGATATCCGTCGCGCCCTTCCATCCGCTCGAGCGACCGGCGGACCGCATCGCCCTGTTTCAGCCAATACTCGGCCCGCTCGTCCCGGCCGATCCGCCGCGCCATGCGGGCGGCGGCGAAGCACTCGCCGTGCAGCAGCGCGGCGAGCGACGGCCTTTCCGCCTCCTCCGGCCGGATCCATCCGCCCCAGGGATCCTCGCGGGCGAACATCGGCGGTATCCCCGGGCCGAAGGAATCCGCCCGCTCCCATTCCGGCGCCCCGTCCCGATCGCGGTCGTGTTCCGGGCTGAACCAGGCTTCCAGCGTCCGATCGATCAGCGGCCAGATCTCCTCAAGGAAAGGAATATCCTCCCGGCCGGCCAGCGCCCGCCAGGCCGCCTGGGCCAACAGTGGAGGAGCCAGCAAACCGGAGCGCTGCTTCCCGGCTCCCGGCCGTCCGTCCGGCAGTCCGTCGCCGGCGGCGGCGAGGTAATTCCGCACCAGCCCTTTAGCGGTTTCCGGCCGGGCCAGCGCCCACACCGGCAGAATCATCATCAGATCGTGCAATCCCGCGCCGCGCCAAGCCGGCGGGTAATCGCTGCCGTCCCCGCGCAGCGAGTATCCGCGCTCCGGATTCCGCCCGATCACCGGCGAGGGATGGGGAAGCGAGCGCGTCGCTCCGATGAGGGATTGCAGCGCCGTTTGTTGGGAGAACGCCAGTACGGCGTCCCAATCCGCGCGGCCGGTGCGGATGTCGGGGATCGATTCCGCCTCCAGTTCCACGCGGGCGATCTCCGCCTCCCATTCACGGGCCAAGACCGACCGTCCGGCACGCAATCCTTCCACCGATGAAGACAGGCAGCAAAAGGCCCACCGGATGACATGCGGCCGGTCCGGACCGATTTCAAAAGCCGTTTTCAACGAGGGGATGGCGCCCCGTCCGATCCCGCCCGCCCCGGCGACCATCAACACCGGATCGGCGCCGCGCACCCGTCCGCGCAGGAAGATCCCTTCATAGGGTCCGGCCGATTCAGGGGCGAACGGCGAACCTTCCGCCGCCGGACGCAGGATGCCCCCCATCCAACATTCGCCCTCCATGGTTTTATCATCCACAGCGCGAAGCGTAATCCGTCCGGCCAGGGCATGCGATTCCGGAACCCAGTACTCGCACACGGATTCGATCTCCGGAACCGGCCGGCAGCGGATTTCCGCGTAGTTGGGGGCGAAGCGGCGCACCACGGGGCCGCCGGCGAACGAAGCCGGATCGTGCAACGTGCGGCCGCCGACGACGAAAATCGGAAAGATGCGCAGGCATACGGCCCGAAGCCCGAGCATCGTCTCCGCCGCCATCGCAGGCGGATCGCCGCCCCGCAGGAAAAGCTCCCATATCTGGTCGTCGGTGTAATCCGGCATCCCGAATCGGGCGTCGGCGGCGAGGAACAGCGAAAGCGGATCGCCGGAGGTCAGGTTCCATTCGCGCATAGGAGCTGCATTGTACGCCATTTGCCTTCCGATGGAAGAAGAACGGACGGATGAACCACAAAAGTCACAAAAGACACAAAGGGATAATGATGGTTGCACTGGAATTTAGTGTCTCATCGCCAGCAGCATTTTCTGCGGGATAGAAACCTGCAGGAACATTGAAAGATTCCCCGCCGGCAAGATTTTCCATTTCGTGTCATTTGTGCATTCCGTGGGTAATACGGCCCGGCTTCCGGCCGCTTTGGGTTTGCTTCTCCCTTGATATAATCCGTGCTATCCCCCGCCGGGAGAAACCCCATGAACCTCAGCCGTCTTGCATCGTCCATCGCCGAATCGCCGACGCTCAAACTCAACGCTCTGGCCAAGTCCATGCTCGCCCAAGGTCTGCCGGTCATCCACCTGGGCGGCGGCGAGCCGAAGAACAAAGCCCCGCGCAGCGCGGTGGAAGCTGCGGCCGCCCTGCTCGAAACGGGCGAGATCAAGTACACCCCCTCCGCCGGCACGCTTTCGCTTCGCAAAACCGTCGTGGAATACACGCGGGCGAATTACGGCCGCGCCGCCGCCGCCGAAAACGTCATCGTCAGCGCCGGCGCCAAGCAGACCCTCTACAACCTGCTGCTGGTCCTGATCGACCCGGGCGACGAGGTGATCGTCCCCGCCCCCTTCTGGGTCTCCTACCCGGAGATGATCCGCATGGCCGGCGGTGCGCCCGTCATCGTCCCCTCGCCCCCCGCAACACACGTTCCGCGACCGGAGGACCTGCTGGCGGCCGTGACCAGCCGCACCAAGGCGATCCTGTTCAACAGCCCGAACAATCCTTCCGGGGCCTTGTATGGGGCGGACGTGGTGGAGGAGGTTGTCCGCTTCTGCGAGCGGAAGGGGATCTGGTTCCTGGCCGACGATATCTACCATAAATTGGTGTTCGACGGAAAGACGGCGCCCAATCCCTGCGCCTTCACCGACAAGGGCGCGGAAGAATCGCGCGTCATCCTGGTCAACGCGGTCTCGAAGATCTACGGCATGACCGGGTTCCGAATCGGCTGGGCGGTGGCCCCCGGGAACATCGTTTCGGCGATGAAGAACATCCAATCGACGACGACCTCCTGCAATTCCGGCGTGCTGATGGCGGCGGCGGAGGGCGCCCTGCGGGGACCCCAGGACGGCGTGGGCGAACTGGTCTCCCTGTTGGAAGACAACCGCAACGTTATGTTGGAAGCGCTGGGTAACATCCCGAACGTGAAGGTCGTCAAACCCGCGGGAACGTTCTACTGCCTGCCGGATTTCTCCGCCTACGGGAAGGATTCCGCGGCATTGAGCAATCTGTTACTGGAAAAAGCCTACGTGGTGACGGTCCCCGGAAAGGCGTTCGGCGCCGAGGGCCACCTGCGCCTGTCGTATTGCGGTTCGCGGGACGAGGTGACGGAAGGAGTCGCCCGCATCCGCTGGGCGCTCGATCCCTCCGCACCGAAGGAGATCCGCATCGGCGGGAAAGCCGTCGTCCGGGATTGGTGAGCGTGGGACGATGACCGCATGAAGACCGACCCCCGGACCATCCGGTCCCCCGTCCGCCGCGCAGAATCCCCGCAGTATCTCCTGATCACGCTGCTCGCGTTTGCGGCCTCCATCACGCTGATCCGGCTCTTCCTCACCCTGACCGGCTTTCCCCAATTGGGAAGCGGAAAGCTGCACATCGCCCACGTCCTGTGGGGCGGCCTGCTCCTGTTTCTCGCATCGCTGCTGCCGTTGATCCTGGCCAACCGGTGGGCGCTCGCGCTGGGCGCCGCCATGGCCGGAGCCGGCGCGGGCCTGTTTCTCGACGAGGTTGGAAAATTCATCACCAGCACGAACGATTACTTCTATCCGCCGGCGGCCCCCATCATTTACGTGTTTTTCCTGCTGACGGTCTGGATCTACACCCAATTCAAACGTCCGCCGGCCAAGGACCCGCGCACCTCGCTCTACCGCGTGCTGGAGGGGCTGGAGGAGGTCCTCGACCGGGATCTGGAAA
>JBJYXS010000132.1:7590-9888 GCA_046260075.1 Anaerolineales bacterium
ATGCAAAGCAACGTATCCAGCATGACGGCGATGTACTGGTATTCGGCGCGGCTGGCGCTGGAGGCCGCGGTCGGTATCATCCTGATCCTCTCCGCCGCCCTGATGATCCTGCGCCGCAGGAAGCTGTCGATTTCACTGGGGGTGATCGGGCTAATGCTTTCCATCGCAGCGGTCAATCCGCTGGTGTTCTACTTCGACCAGTTCTCCACCATCGCGCCGGCCGCCCTCCATTTCATCTGGCTTCTCCTGCTCCTGCATTTTCAGCGGAAATATCAAACCGGATAGCGCCGCGGAGGAATCTGCGCCGGTCACCCGCCCGCCGTCTTTCTCCGGCCGAGCGTTTTCCAGCGGTTCTGCCACCATGCCCACCACATGCGGGGGTTCAGCCGCCGCCACGCGCCCACCGCTTCCCGCCGCTGGGGCACCGTGGCCGCTTTTCCACCGTAGACCAGGCGGGCATAGCCTTCCGCCACCTTGCGCAGGGAGGGTTCTTCGGCGGGAAAGCGCCCTGCGAATCGGGCGGCGAACTCCGCCGGAGTCGTCGCCGGCGAAAAGCGGATTCCCTGTCTTCGCCCGTGTGCCACCAATTCCCGGTACATTGCGCGGATCGCGCGCGGAGGAGACATCAGCAGAAAGCGCAAGGGGCTGGTCAGAGTCCATACTGCAAACAGAACCGGAAGCGCCGCCAGCGCCAGCAATGCCGGCGCGCCGAACCGCCGAAGCGCCGTCAGCGCGGCCTCCGCCATCGCGCCGAGCCCGTGGCCGGCCGTCTGCGGCGCTTGCCGGGCGGTAGCGGGAGCCGCCGGCGACGTCCGATGGATCAACGGCATGCTTACGGTCGGTTCGAATTCCACCCAGCCAATTCCGGGAAAGTAAAGTTCCGGCCAGGCATGCGAATCGGATTCCAGCACCGTAAACCGTCCGCGCACCGTATCGAAGGTTCCGGGGCCGAACCCGACGGCCAGCCGTGCCGGAACGCCCGCCGAACGGGCCAACACCACCATCGCGCTGGCGTAATATTCGCAGAATCCGGTCTTGGAATCAAAGAGAAAATAATCCACCGCGTCCTGATTAAACGGCGGCCCCTCGATCTCCAGGGAATAGCGCATCTCCCGGCGCAGGTACGATTCGATCGCCAACGCCTGGTCGTACGGGGTGAGTTGAGCGGCGGTCAGATCGCGGGCCAGGGAATGCACCCGCCGGGGAAGGGAGAGGGGAAGCTGCAGATACCGGTCGTGGATCCAATCCGGATAGTCGATTCCCGCGGCCCGCAGGGCGGCTTCATCGGAATGCCGGACGATCGAATCCACCTCGTACACCGGTTCGTCTACGATGATCCCAAAGAGGTCTTCATGGGTCCGCAATACCAGCCGGGAAGGCAGGGAGATCTTCACCCATTCCCCCGCCGCGAACACCGGCCCTATCCCGGCGCGGCTGACCGTCACAACCTGATGCAGCATCCCATCCGGCGGAACGATCCCGAAAAGGGCGGCCTCCGGCTCCAGCTCCCGCTCCTCGGTCTGACTGGTCAACCATCCGGTGCCGCTGTACAAGTCGTACGTCATTCCCTTCCAATAATGCTGGGGGGCCACCGGCTCGCGGATCTCCGGGAGGAAGGTCAGGGTCTCGCCGGTGACGACAACCAAAGCGACGTTCTGAGTGAGATCGGGACCGGCGCCCAGGGCGAGCGAGTGGGAAAATTCCTTCACCGCCGGCGGATTCGACGAGTCGCCGGAACCCGCAGCGGATCCGCCGGCGTTTCCCGGGCCGGCCACCGCCGCAGCCGTCGGCTGGGTGTGCTCGCGGATCCAGCGGGCGATATCGTCCAGCGAGATCGAAGGGAGGATATAGGCTCCCGCCACCAGCGCGATGATCACGGGCGTGGTGGAGAACACCATATCCCAGCGCAGCGCGGCCGCATATCCGATCCGCCGCCGTTCCCACTCCTGTTCCTTTTGCGTGTGCTCTACGGCCGCCGTCAGCACCAGGGCCAGTCCGCAGGCCGCGACGACCGAATGCCAATCCCCGCCTTTGGAAACGAATACGCCCCCCATCAGCAAAACCGCCGGCAGGATGCCGGCCAGCGGCCTGCCGCGGGCGGAGACGACCCAGCCCGCAAACGAACCCGCCAGGCACAACAGCACGCTCCATAGCAGAGCCACAGCCGCCGGATCGGTGAACTCCCCTCCCTTTGCGGTTATCTGCGCCCATTCGCTGAACCGGACGACCACCGTCACGGGGCCCAACAGCAGACGATGCGTTCCCGTCCACCACGGCCCCGCGTCGAAAAACGGATCG
>JBJYXS010000133.1:0-2785 GCA_046260075.1 Anaerolineales bacterium
CGGGTGAACGAAGAACGGGTTGCGGCAGGACCCGGGGGGAAACCGGCGCAATGATTGAACATTGGCGCATCTGATTAGGAAGACGCGGACCGGGTGCTGGAATGGGCCAACAACCGGAGAGCAACACGAAACCGGTCGGATAAGTGGAAAGTCGAATATCGGGATGTAAAAAAACCGGAGAATAGGCGTAAAAACCGCGTTACAGAACAAGATAAATGTATATATAATTAGGTATATGTGAACGAGGATCATCCAGGAAAGCCGTGAAAACCAACAAACGAACAACTATCGGCGTCTTATTCGGGTTTCATCTCTACGAGGGATCGTATCCCGCCCAATTTTGCTTCCCCATCATCCGCGGGATGCAGACGGCTGCACGCGATAAGGACATTAACCTATTGGTCGGGTGCGGCGTGGGCCTTCGGGTGGGATCAAACATCCACCGGCCGGCTTGGCCGGAAGTAAACCCCGGTATGGACTTCGTTCCTGTCGGACCGTGGAATACCGACGGCCTTGTCGTTGTGGTTCCGTTGCTGACGGAAGGCAAGATCCGCTACACCCAAAAATTGCTAAGCGAAGGATTTCCTTTGTTATACATCGGCGGCGATTCGGGGTCCCCTGCCATCGTGGTCGATAATGAGAGTGGTATCCACCAAGTCTTGGAGCATCTGGTACAACACGGCCACAAGTCGATCGCCTTCATCGCCGGTGACGAATTGGATGCGGGCGACAGTCATGCCCGACTGAAGGCGTATCGGGAGGGCGTGGAGAAATTCGGATTGACATCGGATCCGCGGCTGATCGAATACGGATACCATTGGGTGAGCGGCGGATACGATTCGGTGCGGCGGATGCTGGCCTCAGGGGTGGAATTCACCGCTGTGATGTGCAGCAACGACCTTTCTGCGGCGGGCGCGATTCGCGCCTTGCGGGAGGCGGGAATCCGAGTCCCGCGCGACGTCGCCGTGACGGGATTTGACGATGTCTATGAGAGCAATGCTCAGGTTCCGCCGCTGACCACCGTTCACTATCCGCTGTTTGAAACCGGTTACCGCGCGATGGTAATGCTGCAAAAACGGATTCTTCAGGGGCCGGGATCGCTGCCGGACCTTACCCGGGTGGGCACCTGGCTGGTGCCGCGGCAATCCTGCGGCTGTATGCCGAAGATCGTCGTGCAATCGGCGGTAGGCGCCGATCCCTCGCAGAAGGCAGCCGTTCCCAATGGGCAGGAATTCCGTAACAATCTGGCCCAATCGATGCTGGATGCGCTAACGGAGGAAAATCCGCCCGCATCGAACAGCGAACTGCTTCCGCTTTGCGAACAGATGGCAGACGGATTCCTGGCAAGTGTGAAGGACGGGAAAGTCGCCGATTTCCAGAATGCGGTAAGCGACGTCCTGCAGCAAGTGGAAATTACGGGCAAGGAAAATGCCCATCTTTGGCAATCCACGGTCACTGCTCTCCGCCGGGTAACGCGGACCCTGCGGGATGAAGCCCGCGATCCGGACTTCCGTGAATATATAGAGGATCTGCTCCATCAGGCGCGGACCCTGTTCAGCGATAGTACGGACCGGCGCTACACGCGATTGATGGTGATCCGGACCGAAAACGATGACAATATGGGTTTGCTGACCGCACAGCTGATCTCCTCCACGGACGAAGAACAAATATACGGCGCGCTGCGGGGGGGATTGCCGCAAGTGGGGGTGAGTTCGTGCAATATGATGTTTTTCGAAGGCCGGGGCGACGACCCGGTGGCGGGCAGCATGCTGCGTCCGCTGGAACCGGAAGCCAAGGTGTTGCGGTTCGAAACGCGTCAATTTCCACCTGCAGGATTGTATCCGGAGGGAAAGGCGTATAGCCTGGCGCTGCTGCCGCTGATCTTTCGGGATGAGCGGATGGGGTATGTGGCGTTCGACGGCGGGAATCTGGACCCGTTGGCGATGCTGGTGCGGCAGCTCGCCTCATCGCTGAAGAACGTACAACTGCATGCCAAGGTGCTGGAGCTTTCATTAACAGACGGGCTGACGGGGGTGCACAACCGGCGCTATTTCGAGATCATGCTGCAAAAGGAAACCGAACGCAGCCGGCGGTACAAGCGGGATCTGGCGGTGATCATGATCGACATCGACCGGTTCAAGCTGTACAACGACGCCTACGGGCATCCGGCGGGGGACGAAGCGCTGAAGGAGATCGTCCAATGCATCCTGCGGGGAGCGCGGCGGGGATTGGACGTGGTGACCCGCTACGGGGGGGAGGAGTTCGCGGTGATCCTGCCGGAAACGGACGTCGAGGGCGCGCGGGTAGTGGCGGAGCATATGCGTAAGAAGGTGGCGGAGAACGGCAAGTTGCGCAAGCCGACGACGGTGAGTTTGGGGATCGCGTCGCTGCGTGGGGAAAAGATCAGCCATGAGGAGCTGGTGAAGGAAGCGGACCGTGCGTTGTACCAGGCCAAGGCGCAGGGGCGGAACCGGACGGTGGTCTACGAAAAGTGGATGGCGGACGCTGCGCATGCACCGAAACCGCCGAAGGAGCCCGCTCAAAGCAAACCGCGGAAAAGGAAATCCTCCCGGCGGAAAACCTGATTCACCTGCCGAAAACGAGGTGGTGATCCACATCCATCGGGGTGCCGACACGGCACCCGTTTTTTATTCCGTCCGGAAAGTGCTTCGGTGGACGGGGGGAGAAAAATGATGGATTATACATACCCCATGGCAATAAGATGACGGAGGAATAAGCACTGATTGATCCTGTCCGAATGCGGGTTTCTGTCGACGTCGGATCG
>JBJYXS010000134.1:0-4858 GCA_046260075.1 Anaerolineales bacterium
GCCGTGCCGATGGAAGTATCGGTGCGCCCGGGCGTCCCGGCGTATGCCGTCACCGACGGCGAGGACGACCGCGAGTTGCCGGCCTTCCTGCGGCTGAAGAACCACCGCTAGTCCGCGGCGACCGATCCTCAATCGACCTCTCATCGCCTTCCTGCGGATTCCTCCGATCCGCGGGAAGGCTTTGCTTAATCTTGATCTTTAAAAAACTTAACCGCAAAGGCCGCAAAGGAATTGCTTGCATTTTCCTTTGCGAACATCGCGACCTCCGTCCCGATGACCCTCCCCCTTGAGAGATGCTGTATTTATTGAGGTTCTACTCCCATCATTTCCCTTCGGGAAATTGGGGGAAGTGATCTTAGGGGGAGGAGAAATGGATCGGGCTTATCCTGCGGCAATCGAGGAATTCACCACTTACGGCATCCATTGGGGGGGAAGCGAAAAAATATCCCTCAAGCAATTTACTTGATCAGATGGATGAGCTGTATCCACTGGATACACACACAAAAAAGAGATAGGTCCTTCATCCGTCTTTTTCTCTAGATTCCAGGCCATCATTTTTTCGTCCTTCGATAAGGTAATTCCATAGCCCAGGTCTTCACTCTCCAACAATAGAATTTCATTGCCTGCCGTCCCGGAGGGAGTGAATTCCGCGAAGTATATTTTTCGCATATCGTTTGTGTCGTCAACGTAAAAGAAATGCTTGCCGTCCGAAGACCATATTGGAGAATGCAATCGTGAATTGGAAAAAGTGATTCGGAATAAATTACTCATTCCCGTATCGAGATAATTATTCAACTCAAACATAAACAGATCCGAATAGCTATAATCATCCTTATAGATTGTGGCAAGGATTAGTTGGAAATCGTCGGATATCACAATATCGCCGATTGCCTGATTGCGAATCGGGCACGTATGGGTCAGGTTATCCAGATCGCCGATGCAAAAATTCCTTTCTTCGCCCCTGCCGATGAAATATCCAATATGGTGATTGCCCAACCAAACGGGATCTTCAAGCATTCCATAATCCTCGTTGGGCCCCAATCGAAAATACCTGACATAGCATTTCTCTCGGCAGTCCTCTGTGGGATCAATCCGTATCGAGGATTCCGGTCCATAATATACATAGGCAATAAATTCACCGTTTGGAGACCATAGCGGCATATACACAAAATTGTCGCTGAGTAGAAGGCTGTGCTCTTTTTGCGTAGAGAAAGTAAATATATTTACTATCCCGTAATGTTCCCCGGGTCCTCCGTTTATCTCATACACTATTTGATCGCCATCCGGACTGATATCAAAAGGGCCAAGTAATCCATCTGTGGAGAATACCTCTTCGGGTGGATACGATACGCCATATTGATCCACGGTCATTCTATACAAGGTATTGCCTGTGGAATATATCAAATCATAATATGTAGATGGAGTAGGAGTTGCTGAAAGTGTATGGCTGAATGCGGGAGGAAATGTACCGGTGGGCGTTGCTACCCTTGGTGTGTCAATCTTCGGAATCGTCATTGTTGAATTAGAAATTAATTCCGTCGGGCGTGGCTTTTGGGCGACGCATGAAGAAAGCGCGATGCTTGATGCGACAAGCAATACCGTACGATATGGCAAGTGATTCGTTTTCTTCATGATGTCAACCCTCTTTTTACTTATTACTGCTAATCGGTTTCTCCGCCAGAATCAACACCACCCGGCTGCGCTTGCGCTTGACGATTTCCGTGCGGACCGCGAATCCGGCCGCTGCCAGCGGGTCGGTGATCGCGCTCCACACGGGGGCCGGGGACGCGGGGCCGTCTTTGCGCAGGAATCGTTTGGCGAGCCATTCCGGGAAGGCCGTCGGGAGGATGATCCACCGGCCGCCGGGAGTCAGTGCGCGGCGCACTTCGCGCATCGCTTCGGCCTGGAACAGGAATTCGGCCGGGAAGGTGGCCGTGGCCGAGGAAAAATATCCGCTGCGGAAGGGCAGCCGGCGGACGTCCGCCCGCACCAGGGCCGGGCCGCCGGCGGATGGCTTGCATTCCAGCCGTTTGCGTTTTTTGCGGGACGCGATTTTCCCCATCGCCGGGGAAAGGTCGATCGCGGCCACCGCGTATCCCGCATCCGTCATGTCGAGCGAGAGCGTGCCCGTGCCGTGGGCGACTTCCAGCACCGGCCCGGGGAGGAGATGCGGAAGGACGCATCGCCGCCAGTCCGCCCATTCGCCGGCCGAGACGATCCAGGCCACCAGGTCGTAAGTGAAGGCCAATTGGTGATACAGCAGGTGGAAGGCCGGACGCAGCAGGGCAGCCAATACGGAAGCCGCCGCCCGGCCGAGAATCCCGCTCCGGCCGGACCGGCGGGGATCCGAATTCCCCAAGGTATCCGGACGCGCCGGACTCGGCGGCGGTTCAGGCATGCAGCCCGCCATAGGACGTCAGCCGGATGCCTTCCTGTTCGAGCCGGCCCGGCAGGCCGCATTCGGTCAGCAACGTCAATTCATAACCTCGCTCTTCGGCGTAATCGCTGGCCGCGCGCAGCTCCCGATCGGGCGTTCCGGGATGGCACATGATCTCGCTGGTTCCCTCGGGGAGATTGGCGATGATCCATTGGAGATGTTTCCGGGTGGCGGTGTTGTTGTAGAAGGTCAGGTACAACCGGTCGGCGGTCGGGACGGACGCCCGGCGGATGAGGTTCCGGGCTTTGTCCTGCAGGAAAGCGGCGGCGGAATCGGGCAGGCCGGGGAACAGATCATCCATGGCTCCGTCGCAGCCGGCGGGAGGCCGCACGGCCAGTCCGAATTCCTTCGCCAGGAGCAGCATCTGTTCGAGCAATCCGGGCGTGAGGTAGGAAACAAAATGGTGGCTGTCGAGGTGATCGGGCCGGATGCCCAACGATTGCAGCACCCCGATTTGGGCCCGGAACTCCCGGCCGGCCTCGGCCGGATCGATCTCGCTGAGACGTGCGAGGAATGCCTTCCGCGTGTGAAACCGTCCCCCACCGTCCACGAGAGTCGGGATTTTTTCCGGCGGCAGGACCGGCCCGCCCGCCGTAAGCGTCAGATGGACGCCGATCGGCAGCGACGGCGTATCCCGCTTGGCGTTTTCCAGGCCGCGGTCCGCCCCGGGTATGTTGGTCATCGCTGTGGTGGAGGAAAGGCAGCCGGCGGAATAAGCGAACCGGATTCCCCGGCTGACGCCCTGGGTCAATCCGTAATCATCCGCGTTGAGGATCAACTTCCGCATGGGCTACCCGCCGACATCCAGCGGAGGATCCGCAATGATTTCAATGCCCTCGCGGGCCAGCCACTCGCGGGCGTCGGCGATGCGCCGCGGGTCGCCGTTAAGTTCGACGATCAGCCAGCCGTCTTCGCGCGTCACCCGGGCGCGCAGGATATTGACCTCCAGGCCGAAGGTGGAAACCAATCCGGCCACCACCGGACGGTTTACGAGGGCGGGCGGATAGTTCAACCGGAGGATTTCCGATGTTTCCGTCCGTTCATCGTCGCGGATATGCGCGTTTCCATCGCTGGGCAAGCTGCTCATTTCCAATTCTCCGGCGGGAAGGGCGCTTGGCGGATGCCGATCGTTGAATGAATTGTACCAATTTTGGTATACCGTTATGAGGATGTATCCATCGGCGGCTGATATTCATCCCCCCGCGGACCTGCCTCGCCGGCTTCGGCCGCCGCCCGCGTCAGGCGGTCGTTGATCGCCGCGCCGAGGCCTTCGGACGGCAGGCGGTGGGCCAGAATGACCTCGACGCCTTCGGTCTCCAATTCACGCAATCCGGCGAACAGCCGGCGCGAGATCTGCCGCATGTCGTCCAGCGGGCCCAGATCGCGCAGGATGAGCGGCGGCTCCATCGGGTCGATCCGCCGGCAGATTTCGCTCGCGGCCAGCAGCCCTATCCGGTGGTGTTCCGCCCCCATGCGCAGCGCGGCGGCGGACAGGCAATCGGCGATCCGCTCCGGTTCCCCGCCTTCGCACAGGATCAGCCGCACATAGGGCGCATAGTGGCGCGGCTGCCTGCCCGGTGCGGAGCTGATTCGTTCGTCCGGGCGGGCGACCTGTACTGGCCCGATGACCGCTTCAATATCCTCTTTGGATACCGCGCCCGGCCGCAGCAGGACGGGGGGCGAACGGAGCGGATCGAGGATCGTGGATTCCACTCCCCAATCGGCCGGGCCCGCGTCGAGGATCAGGTCAATCCGTCGGCCCAGGTCTTCCATGACGTGCCGGGCAAGGGTGGCGCTGATGTGGCCGAAGCGGTTGGCGGACGGAGCCGCCACCGGCACGCCAGCAGCCCGCAGCAACGCCTGGGAAACCGGATGGGACGGCACGCGGACGGCCACGGTCTGCAAACCGGCGGACACCTCCGGTGGAACGGCCGGCCGCCGCGGAAGCAGCAGCGTGAGCGGGCCCGGCCAGAACCGTTTGCCCAGCAGCCCGACCGCCTCGGGAACCTCCGCCGCCACGTCCGGAATATCGTCGATGGATGCGAGGTGCACGATCAGGGGATCATGGAACGGCCGGCCCTTGGCCTGGAAGATCCGCTTGACGGCTTCCGGGTCGAAGGCGTTCGCACCCAGTCCGTACACCGTTTCGGTCGGAAAGGCGACCAGCCCGCCGCGGATCAGGCATTCGGCGGCGATCTGAATGGTGTTGCGATCCGGGATGCGGGGATCGACCGTGTAGAGGGCGGCCACTTTCTTGTCGTTCATCGTATGCTGGAGGATTATATCCGACCGGCGCCGGAAGCGGACCGGTCGAAAGTGTTTCCGGATTGGGAGTAAAATCATACGCATGGCCGTTCCGTCGTTCTCCCCGCGGCAGAAAGCGCGGTTTTTTCCCCCCCGGCCGCTGGAGGGGGAGCTGGA
>JBJYXS010000135.1:0-8125 GCA_046260075.1 Anaerolineales bacterium
AAACTATGGGGGCTATGTTTTTGCTGATATTGCTAAACGCTGTTTTTCCAGCACATAAATATGTATTGGCACAATCGGGGATCGTCTGCGATCCGGGCGATGGAAAAGTAACATACGAAACAGATACGTATTATGGTTTTACGATAAACCGTGCAGAAAAGACTTATCCGAACTTTCCGCTGATCGTCACCCAGGACCCGAAACACACCGGCGTGAACATCGTGGTGGAGGTGCAATCCTACCCCGGAACGGTATCCTACGAAGTGGAAACAAGGAAATGCATGGCTTATGACGGGCCGCAGGAGGGGATGGAGCTGTGCAGTCCATATTATCTATCCGGAAAGTACTATTATGAGAAGATAACGTGTGAACCGCACACTGAAACCGTCTACCGGTATATCGACGGGACGAGTTTGAAGGTGTGGCTGGAGCCCACGCAACGGACCAACGAATGGCTAGGTTGGACCACAGAAACATTGATTGACGGTTCATATCCGCTTCGTTATATGTATCCCGAAAAATGGTCTCTGGGCACCTGGACGCCGGAAGGATTTACTACCGAGGGCGGTCTGGGGCTGTGGACCGAGGAGGAGATCGAGAAGTTTCTCGAGGAGCACCCCGGCTACAACTTCCTGAAGGCCGACCCGCGGCACAACGAGATTCCCACGATGTTTCTGCCGCTGGCGCAGGATCCAATGCCTTCCAGCGAAGGGAAAAGGGTGATCCCCTTGTTCGGCGACGACTTCACCGTCTGGGGCGGCCAGGGGGTGTTGTATGGCGGGGACCGGTGCATGATCACGGGCGGGGGGCCGGACGGGAACGCCTACTGCGCCAAGACGGTCAACGACACCGACGACCCGATGTTCGGATCGGTCGATCTGGAGGCGAAGAACATCACCCGACTGAGGGTTTCGTTCTCCCACATCCCGATGGACATCCCGGGGGAATGGCACATTGCGGTAAGGGTTTCAGTTCGTCAGGCGGTTTTTAACGGTGGGAGAAAAGAGACGATTGATGATTTTGATGTATTGACTCAAATGCCTGGGCGCAAATACAAATATAATGAACCCGAGCACACTTTTGTTACCTACATGTGGATCAGCACGCCTTGCAACCCGGCGGAGGTCAACGGGTGCAGGAATTAACCCAGGTGAAAAAATACACAAAATAAAACCGGCGCGGCCTTCAAGGCTGCGCCGGCGCTTTGAAGTCGCATCGGTTGCAGGCGGCGGCCTTTGGTACTACACTTGGTCGCATCCCCGAGAGGCAAAAGGAGGAACCATGTCGCTGCCCCGCCGGTCGATCGTGTTCCGCATCCTTGTCCTGGCCATACCCGCCGCGTTACTCTCCTGCGGCACGTTTACAAAATCGGCTGAGGGTTCGCCCGAGGCGCAGTATTCGCCGACCCGCACCCTCGCGGGGGGCGGATCCGCTCAAACGGAGGATGTCTCTTCCGGCACCGCTGAAACGCCCGCCGAGACGGAGGCCCCGACGCCGACCTACACCGTCGTCCACACGGCCACGCCGCCCGGCAGCGCCATAACGACCCGCTTCATCTCCGACCTCGACACCAAGCCCTTCGCCGATCAGAAGAAAACCACCGGCGGCGATGAATACCACAGCAACCGCTACGAACGACCCTTCACCTCCGAGGAGATGGAATACCTTTCCGACGTCGACCTGACCCGGGTGGTGATGGCGCTCGTCGATCCGTGGATCTACCTCACCTTCGAATTCGCCGAGCCGCGCGCGGAAGGAATCGGGCACACCCTGTACGGCGCGGAGTTCGACCTCAACAAGGACGGACGCGGCGAATACCTGGTATGGGGCGTCTCCCCGCCGGACGGCGAGTGGACGACCGACGGCGTGGAGATCTGGCAGGATACCAACCTCGACGTCGGCGGACCCAACCCCCAACTGGCGGACGCTCCCTGGGACGAGGGCGACGGCTACGACGAGAACCTGTTCGATAGCGGACAGGGCGCCGATCCGGATATGGCCTGGATCCGCCAGATCGAGGGCGGGGACAAAGTCCAGCTGGCCTTCAAGTTCTCCGTCCTGAACAACACCGGCTCGTTCCTGTGGAACGGGTTGGCGGACGCGGGCGTGCAGGATCCGGCCTGGCTGGATTACAACGACCACTTCGAGCAGGAGGACGCCGGTTCGCCGCTTCCGGTGCAGACGGCCCTCTACCCGGTGAAGGACCTGTGGGGAATCGACAACACCTGCCGCGACGCCTTCGGGTACACGCCCACCGGAAATGAGCCGGGCTTATGTCTGTATACCGGCACTATTTCCGGGACGGTTTTCCGCGATCGGGCTCCCGGGAATCCGCCCTCGACCATCGGCAACGGGATCCTCGACGCGAACGAACCGGGGGTGGGCGTGGGCACGGTAAGCCTGGGACAAGGCGCTTGTTTTTCCACCGGATATGCGGACACCTCTCCGGACGGTGCAGGCAATTATTCCTTTACGGCGGTTCCGATCGGAACTTATTGTGTCTATTACCAGATACCCAGTGGTTACCTCTTGTCGTCGGGGAGTGTTGTTACGGTCAATCTGGTGCCCAATGGACATAAGGTGGTGAACTTCGGGATTGACTGGGAGGAGTCTCCGACACTGGAAGTGCCGGGACCGCTGAATTAGGACAGCGGCACGATCAACGACGAAACCGCGCCGGATGAAAATCCGGCGCGGTTTGTTTTCAGGGGCTCCCGCTGCGTGAACGATGCCGCTCGCACAGGCCGCGAGCCGCACTACTCTGTGGGAGCAGGCGTGTGTTTGCGCTCCCACATCACCCGCAAGCCGATCTGCAGGCGGCGGAGGATGAACTCCTTGCGCTCGGCGGGGAAGGTGAAATATTCGGCCAGGGACTGCGACGCCTGGGCGATGTCCTTCTGCGGATCGTCCTTCTCGCAGATCACGGCGGACTTGCGCGCGGCGGCGCGCAGGAAGCCGGTGAATTTCGCCAGGCCCTTGGCGTCGACCCAGCCCCCGTGCGAGCAGAACAAACGGCAGCCCTTGAAGGGCGCGCGCCGCAGGGCGGCCAGCGCCTCCAGCCACGCATCGATATCCGCCTCGTGCAGGAGCGGCGGCAGCGAAAGCGAAACGGTATCCCCGAGGAAGAGGATGCCCTCCTTGGGCAGGTGAACCCAGCAGGCCCCCGTCACGGTGCCCGGCGCATGATGCAGGACGATCTCCGAGGGATTCCAGTGGATGGTCATGGTGTTGCTGAACGCCATCGACGGGCGCGGCCAGCGCAGGGAAAGCGGGTCGAGTTCGAAGGACGACGCTTCCAGCGCCCCAAGAAGCGGGTTGTTCTTGAAGGAATCCTGAAGGGTTTTCATCGCGTCGGTCGTCTGCTGGTGGGCCAGCAGGACGGGCAGCTGGCCTTCGAAGATCGACGCCAGGTGGGCCGCGGCGAAGGCGCGGTCCGGGGAGCAGTCCATCTGGACGATGAAGGCGATCGGGCGGCCCCGTTCGAGCAGTTGCTTCCGCCACGCATCGGCTTCGGCGGGGAGGATCGGCGTGTCGATGCAAAGGACGGAGCGCGATCCGATCACGGCGGCCGCGGCGTGTCCCCGGCAGCCGGTTTCGACGAGAATGTGTGCGGGTAATCGTGGCATGCGTTCTCCGGTTATTATTTTTCAGGATTCGTCCGCGGCGGCCGTGGAATCCTCGGATGCCGCGTTCTGCGGGAGCTGGAAGCGGAAGGCGGCGCCCCCCTCCGGCGGCGAATCCACCCAGATCCGACCGCCGTGGGCCTTGATCGCCAGGCGGCAGAAAGCCAGTCCCAACCCCAGCCCTTTGGGGGCGCCGATGCGTTCGATCCGCCCGTATTTATCGAAAATACGGTGGCGCTCCTCGGCCGGGATGCCCGGCCCGGAATCCATGACGGAGAACCGCACCAGCCCCCCTTCGGTTTCCGCCGTCAGGCGGACGTTGCCGCCGGAGGGGGTGTACTTGACCGCGTTGTCGAGCAGATTGCTGATCACGCGCCGGATCATATCGGAGTCGACTTCGACGGCAGGCAGCGAGAGCGGGATGGCCATCTGCAGGATGATCCCCTTCCCTTCCGCCACCGGCTGGGCTTCCTCGACGGCCTCGGCGGCCAGCGCCGCGAGCGACACCTTCGTCCGCCGGATCACCGCCCGGCCTTCCTCCAGCCGGCGCAAGTCGAGCAGCGAATCGATCATCCGCGAAAGCCGGCGCGCCGAACGCAGCGAGATGGTCAGCAGCGAACGGACCGTTTCGTCGGTGGGCGGCGGGTCCTCCAGCAGCTGCAGGCTGGAAATGACGTTGCCCAACGGCGAACGCATGTCGTGGAACAGCATCGAGGTGAGGTCGGACCGCAATTCGTCGAGTTCCGCCCGTTCGGTGATGTCGCGGACGATCCACTGGACCGTATCCTGATCCGATTCGGATCCGGGGATGCGCTTGACGAAGAGTTCGACCGGCGCCTGGTTCCCGCTGTGGGTGCGGATGCGGGTTTCGTAATTGCGCACCTCGCCGTGTGAAATATCGGAAAAGCGCTGGCCGAGTTTGCCGGTGTACACCGGATGCAGGGCCTGGATGCGCAGTTTCAACAGCTCCTCGCGCGTGTACCCGGTGAACTGCGCCGCGCGGGCGTTGGCGTCGACGATCTTTCCATCAAGGTCGGTGATGAGGATCGGATCGATGCTGTCCTGGAAGAGGGTCAGGTAGCGCTGCTCGGCGGAGCGGGTGGCGGCGTACAGCTGCGCGTGGGAAATCGCCGAAGCGGCCAGCCCGGTCAGGTATTCGAGGACCTGCACCGATTGGGGGCTGAAGGCGCCGGACCGCGGGTTGATCACCTCCACCACGCCGAGGATCTTCTCGCGCAGAAGGATCGGCACGCAGGCCACGGCGCGCGTGGCGAACCCCGTCTGCTCGTCGAATGCGCGGTCGAAGCGGTCGTCGAGCTGCGTGTCGGGGACGACCAGCGGCTTGCCGTTCTGCACCACCCAGCCGGCCACGCCCTGGCCCGGCTTGAGGCGCTTGTCCTTCAGCGCATCGGCCTTCGGGCCGGTGGCGCTTTGGAAGACCAAATCCCCGCCGGCTTCATCGATCAGCGCGATCGAGCCGGCTTCCACCCCCAGCAGGCTGACCACCCGGCTGAGCACCTGGCTGAGCACCTCGCTCAGATCCAGGCTGGAGACGATCATCCGGGTGGTCTCGGCCATCATCGCCATGGTGCGGGTCTGTTGCTGGCTTTCCGCGTACAGCCGGGCGTTGACCACCGCGGTGGCGGCCTGGTCGGCGAAGGCCATCGCCAGCTGCGCGTCCGCGGGCGAATAGGCGCCCACCTGGCGGTTGTCGACCGCGATCAGGCCGATCGGCTTGTCTTGCAGCACCAGCGGCACGCCCATCCAGCCGTGGATTTCCTTGGATTCCGGAATCGATTCGTTCACCGCCCAGCCCGGGACCTGCTGCACATCGTCGATGACCTTGGTTTTGCGGTCCTTGAGGGTGCGCCAGGAGGGATTCTTCGGTTCGAAGGGGAAGGAGTAGTTGGCCAGGATTTCAGGGTGCGAGAAACCGCGCGAGGCGACGACCCGCAGCGTGTCGCCTTCGAGCATCAGCAACGAGGCCGTATCGAACGTCACAACTTCCGAGAGCTGGTCGAGGATCAGGGCGAATACCTTATCCGGCTCCAGGGTGGAGTTGATCGTGTGGGCCAGTTCCTGCAGCGTGGCGGCGAACATCCGCCGCTGATGCTCGGCGGTGAACAACCGAGCGTTCTCCACCGCCAGGCCGACCGTTTCGGCGATGGCGGCCAGCAGGCGGAGATCCTCCGAGGAGAAATGGCTGGCGGATGTGTGCACCAGGGTGATCACGCCCACCACGCCCTCGCGTCCCAGCAGCGGAGCGCTCACCGCCGAGCGGGTGGGCTGCGAGGTTTTTGGGTGCGCGGCGGCGGCTTTCGGATCGGCCGGGGTCCAGCGCGGATCCTTCTGCGTGTCCTCGACCAGCGCCACTTTGCCGTTGGAAAGAACCCAACCCGCCAGGCCCTGGCGGAGGACCGGTTCCAATTGCTTGGCGGCTTTGGGGATGGTCTTCCCGGCCACCGCCATCGCGGCGTCCTGCAGCTTTCCGCCCTCGCCCAGGACGGCGACGCTGCCGCCCGTGGCGTTCAGGGATTGGACGAGCAGATCCAGGGTCCGGCTGAGGACCTCCGAGAGATCCAGGTAGTGAGCCAGCTCCCGGTTGATGTGATAGATGACTTCGAGGTGCCGGCCGACACGGCCGCCTTCCAGATTCACCCGTCATTCTCCATGGAAAGCGAGTATAGCATATCGTCGCTGGGTTCTTCGCCGGCGGCGGCGAGGAGTTGCTCGGTTTTCTTGCCCACTTCGCGCCACTGCATCCGGCTCAGGCCGAGTTTTTGGCGGACCGAATCCCCATCCATTCCGCGCTTGCGGTCCAGCACCGCGCAGGTCCAGCGGCACATATCGAAGGAGAGGTGCTTGTCGAGCCCGGCGCGCGTGCCGATATCTTCCAACAGGTACTCCAGCCGGCGGGGAGACCAGGGAAACACCCGGTCGGACGGCTCGTACTGATCGAGGTACCGCTGGTAGGCCTGCACCCAGGAGGGCGAAAGGGCGATCTTGCGCTCCTTGAAGCGCCGGCGCGGATTGCTGTAGCGGACGAACAGGAACGGTTCCGCCGCCTGGATGTCGATGTGGTTTTTCCGCAGGTTGATGCACTCCCCTTTCTTGATGCCGGTCTGCAGCAGCAGCGAGAGGAGCACGAAGGGGCGGTCGTCGGGGCGTTCCTGGCCGGGGGCGGTGCGCATCGAACGGGCGGCGGCAAGAGACCGCGCGGCCTCTTCATGGGTGAGGATTTCCGGCAGCGGACTTTGCACGACCCGCTGGACGATCGGCGCCGCCGGGTCGGCCGCGCAGATCCCCCCTTCCGTCAGAAACCGGAAGAACGCTTTCACCGACGTCACCCGCCGGGAGTAGGTCTTGGGGCTGCAGGGGACGCCGCGCTCGTTCTCCATCCAGTGGAAAAATTCCTCCAGGTCGCGGGTGGCGATGGAGGAAACGGCCCGGCCGCCGCCGAGGTAGCGCATCATCAGCCGCAGGTCGGAGGTGAAGGCGTTGATCGTATTGGGCGTGCTGCCGCCTTCCTTCAGCGCCTGTTCCCAGACGGAGATCGCAGCGCTGAGCGAATCGCCTTCGCGCAGTCCGTGTTCGGGGCGAGCAGGAGGCGCCGGGGTGGAGGTCGACATGTTTCTCCTGGCGGATCGGATTCCGCGGCGGGCGGAGCGGAATTCCTCCGACCCGTCCACTGTATGTCGGTCGGGCCGTGGAGTCAAGCGGGGTGGGAGGTGGGATAAGGGGGGATGGGAACTCCCTCCTCGCCATGACAAGGAGGGTCAGGGTGCCAGCAGACTGGCCAGCAGACTGTGGATGGCGTCGTAATCCGGAAGGACGACCATCTTGCCGTCGGGGGTGATCCAATTGCGGGCGTAGGTGTTGGGCACGACGGCGGCCCGGCCGATCGAGGAGATCGACAGCGAGGAGGCCATCTCGGCGAAGGGCTCGACCATCTCGAGCGTCAGGTCGCTCTGCACGTAGTTGGCCAGGGTGACGAAAAAGCTGGGGATATTCGACAGGGCGTTCTTGTTCAACAGGGTCTGCCCGATGCCGAGGATCACCTCCTGCTGGCGCCGGGTGCGGTCGAAATCGCTGGTGGTATAGCGCGACCGCACGTACCACAGCGCGGTTTCCCCGTCCATGTGGTTCCAGCCCGAGGGGACGGAGTAGGTCCCCATCCCCTGGCGCTTGTCGGTCAGGCCGTAGGCGCAGTACACGTCGATCCCGCCCAGCTGGTCGATCAGATCCTGAAAGCCCCAGAAATTCATCATCGCATAATGGTGGACCGTCAGGCCGAAGTTGTATTTCATCGTGTCCTGGAACAGGCCGAATCCCCCGCCGGAATAGTTGATGGAATAGCCTTCGGGGAAGGCGCCGTTGATGCGGTCCATCCCGTAGGCGGGGATGTACACGTACAGGTCGCGCGGGAAGGAGACCATCGAGGCTTTCTTTGAAGCCTTGTTGAGTATGAGGATGATGATCGTATCGGTCCGGAAGCCGCCGCC
>JBJYXS010000136.1:0-5801 GCA_046260075.1 Anaerolineales bacterium
CACCTTTTGTTGGCGCTGGCCGATTCGCTTCCGCTGCTGCGCAAGCACAACCTGGGGAAGGATGCGCTGCTGAAGGCGCTGGCCGCTGTGCGCGGCAACCAGAGAGTGACCTCGCAAAATCCGGAGGGCACCTACAATGCCTTGGAGAAATACGGCCGCGACCTGACCGAGTTGGCCCGCAAGGGCAAGCTCGATCCGGTGATCGGCCGCGACGAGGAGATCCGGCGCCTGATCCAGATTCTCTCGCGGCGGACCAAGAACAACCCGGCCCTGGTGGGCGACCCGGGGGTGGGGAAGACCGCCATCGCCGAAGGGTTGGCGCAGCGGATCGTGCGCGGCGACGTTCCCGAAGGCCTTAAGGATAAGCGCCTGATTCAGCTCGATTTGGGGGCGTTGGTGGCGGGAGCCAAGTACCGCGGCGAATTCGAGGAACGGCTGAAGGCGGTTTTGAAGGAGGTCACCGAATCCAACGGCAAGGTGATCCTGTTCGTCGACGAACTGCACACGGTGGTGGGCGCCGGCGCGGCCGAGGGCGCGATGGACGCCGGCAACATGCTCAAGCCGCTGCTGGCCCGCGGCGAGCTGCATCTGGTGGGAGCCACCACGCTTGACGAATACCGCAAGCACGTGGAAAAAGACGCCGCATTGGAGCGGCGCTTTCAGCCGGTGATGGTTGAAGAACCCTCCGTTGAAGACACCGTCTCCATCCTGCGCGGATTGAAAGGGCGGTACGAACTTCATCATGGGGTGCGCATCACCGACCCGGCCGTGATCGCCGCGGCGACGCTTTCGCACCGCTACATCACCGACCGGCGCCTGCCCGACAAGGCCATCGACCTGATCGATGAGGCCGCCGCCCGGATGCGGACCGAAATCGATTCCAAGCCGCAAGCGCTGGATAAGGTGGACCGGCTGATCATGCAGCTGGAAATCGAACGCGAAGCGCTGAAGAAGGAACGCGATTCCGCGAGCCGCGAACGGTTGGCGGTGATCGAAAAGGAAATCGCCGAAGGCAAGGAAGAATCGAACCGGCTCTCGGCCCAGTGGCAGAACGAGAAACGGGCGATCCTCGCGCTGCGTTCCGTGAAAGAAGAAATCGAGCAAACCCGGCTGCAGATCGAGCAGGCCGAACGCCGGGCCGATCTGGAGGCCGCCGCCCGGCTTCAGTACGGCACGCTGCGCGAATTGGAGGAAAAGCGCGCCGCAGCCGAAGCCAAGTTGAAGGAGCAATCCTCCGGACCGCGGCTCTTGAAGGAAGAAGTGGACGCGGAGGACATCGCAGCGATCGTGGCCCGGTGGACCGGAATTCCGGTCGAACGGCTGCTGGAAGGCGAGATGCAGAAGCTGGTCCGCATGGAAGAGCGTCTTCATCGCCGGGTGGTCGGCCAGGAGGAGGCGGTGCGGGCGGTGGCCAACGCCATCCGCCGCGCCCGGGCCGGATTGCAGGATCCGAACCGCCCGCTGGGATCCTTCATTTTCCTCGGGCCGACCGGCGTGGGGAAAACGGAGCTGGCCCGGACTCTGGCCGAGTTCCTCTTCGACGACGAACAGGCGATGATCCGCATCGACATGGGCGAGTATCAGGAAAAACACACCGTCTCGCGGCTGATCGGTGCGCCGCCCGGATATGTAGGCTACGAGGAGGGCGGCCAACTGACCGAAGCCGTCCGGCGCCGGCCGTATGCCGTGGTCCTGCTGGACGAAATCGAGAAGGCGCATCCGGAGGTGTTCAACGTCCTGTTGCAGCTGCTGGATGACGGCCGGTTGACCGACGGCCAGGGACGGACGGTCTCCTTCCGCAACGTGGTGGTGATCATGACCAGCAACCTGGGCGGGGAATTGTGGCGGAACGGCGGGTCGGTCCCGCGCGAGGCGGTGATGGGCGTACTGCGCCAATCCTTCCGCCCGGAATTCCTCAACCGGGTGGACGAGGTGGTCGTGTTCCACTCGCTGAGCGAGGAGCAGATCGCGCGCATCGTCGACATCCAGCTCGAGCGCGTGCAGGAATTCCTGGCCGACCGGAACATTCACCTGGAGGTCGCCCCGGCCGCACGCAAACATCTGGCGGCGGAGGGCTGGGATCCGGCGTTCGGAGCCCGGCCGCTCAAGCGGGCGATCCAACGCGAACTGCAGGATAAACTGGCCATGAAGATCCTCGAGGGCGAGATCCGGACCGGCGAGAAGGTGCGGGTCGGCTGCGGAAAAGACGGATTGACTTTCACACCGGTAAAGCAACGCGGGAATTGAACAGCGGCAATGATATCCGACAGACGGCCGGAGCCGGCTGCCCGCTTTTGCGGATCGGATCTCCGGCCGTCATATTACATTCCATAACGGATCACTATTATCTGGTTTTTCAAAGACGGCAAGCGCGGACGGCCGCGCCGGAAACCCGTCTATCTTGCGATTCCCATTTCCCCGCAATGTTCCTATATACTGCTATTAATTCCGGATTTACGGTTTTTTAAGGCCGAATGGAGGAAGATATAACCGCTTGATGTTCGTTTAAAAGGTTTATATTGCCGGAAAGGAGGTTATTCCCATGTTCAGGGAGACCCGGAAGGGCCAAGGATTGGTGGAATATGCATTAATTCTCGTTTTCGTCGCCATTATCATCGTCGTCATTCTTGCATTCCTTGGGCCCGCGATCGGCAACGTATTCAGCGATATGATCAACCTTCTGTGAACGGGCGGTCCGTTCGGGCGCCATCCGTTTGACGGCCTGGAGACACATCCCCGGCCGTCATTCCTTTGGGCCGTCTCCGGCGGGAAGGATAGCCCGCCGCCAATGATTGCCGCCGCCCCTGCTGTCCGAGGCCATGGACGGTGTTCCACCGGTCCCTTCCGGGTTACTTTACGGCCCAGGATGGGCGGATCGGCGGACCCGACCGGTGCGGGTGAATATTACTCTGCGCGGTGATTGTGATAGAATATATCGACATTTTTTGTCCAATTAAATTTTGCTTTTTTCCGGAAACTGCCGGAGGGGTCTTGAAAAAACAGCCTTTTTTCGAGGGTTGCCCGATACTTATTCATATTTAATTTATTGCTTTATCGACCCGGATATAGGATGATTTTGACAGTGATTTTCCGTCATCATCATATTTTTCAGGAAAGGAGGAAAACCCATGTTCCGGAAGATGCAGAAAGGGCAGGGCCTCGTAGAATATGCGTTGATTCTCGTCTTGGTGGCTATTGTCATCATCGTCATCCTGGCGATCCTCGGGCCCGCGATCGGCAACGTATTCAGCGACGTCATTAACGCGATTTAGGCTCGCATCTGGTTTTTTCGAGCCACCCATTCGGCGGCCGGGTACTCCCGGCCGCTTTTTTGTCTTTCCCCGTATGGAGAGGCGGGTCAGGGGCAAGCTGCATCCCCTTCATTGCCCCCCTTTTTCGGGCGTATTGCGCCCCACGGCGCGTCCGGCTGAGAATTTCGTGAGAGATGGGCTGCTGCGGCCGATCCCGGCGCCGGGGCGCTTACAATGATGGATATACGCGCCATGGCGCAGGCGCCGATCGCACATCATGGAGCCGGGAGGTGGACGCCGTGCAAAGGTATGGATTTTTCAGAAAATTCCTTCTCCGCGGAACGGCGGTTTTCCTGTTTGCCGTTCTTGTTTCCGGATGCTTTCCGGCGGACGGTCAGGGCGGAACAGGAACGCAGAGCCCGCAGGTTTTTTCGGGCAAACTGAACATCTACTTGCAGGACAATAAATTCAACCCCAACCGGTTGACGATCAAGGCGGGGTCGACCATCATTTGGGTCAACCAGGAACCGGTGCTTCATACGGTCCACTCGGATACCGATCTGTTCCAATCGAACATGCTGGCGGTGGGCCAGGTGTTTTCCTACACCTTTGACGAACCGGGCACCTATCCCTATTATTGCGACAACCGCGGCGGTCCGGGCGGCGAAGGCATGTCGGGCGTGATCACGGTCGTTCCATAGCCTCTGCATCCCCCGGCTGTCCCGATATCGTTTTATCCATCATCTCCGAACGTCTCCTTCTTCCGTCATCCCTGCGCCCCCGGCCCGACCCAACCGGGGCGGGCAGCCCCCGCGGAATATTCGGGGGCCATCTTTGGAACCCGCATGTTAATGAAGCGGGGGTGTTCCCGGCTGGGATCCAGCGTCTTTCGTCGGAAAAACCAACCGATTCCTCGACCGCTTCCGCGGCCCCGGAATGACTTGAAAATCATCCCCTTCGAATGTGAGCAGGGCCTGACAGGTGTTCCCTTTCCCATTTGGAATACTCCCCGCCAAGATGTGGTTTAATCCACGCATTCCTTTCCAAATTGCAGCCGATAGATGATTCTCCAACCGGAAGTAATCGTTGTCTCCCTGATCTCGGTGCTTGGTTTGTGGCTGCCGGGTGCTGCTCTGCTGGTTTGGCAACCCGAACGCCGGCGGACCTTGATGGAAGGGTTGGCCGTGTCCTTCGGGCTGGGGATCGTCCTGGCGGCCCTGGCGGCATTGGCGGGACGAATCGCCTCCATCTCCATTACCCCGTCCCTTTTTTTGCTGCTGGAAGCGGTCGCCGCAGTGTTGCTGGTTCTTGGCTGTATTCGGCGGAAGCCCCGGGTTCGCATTTCCGTCTTCGCCGGAGCGGAACTTCTGGCGCTGCTTGCGCTCTTGGGCTTGCGGTTTTTCCAGGCGCGCGACTTGGCTCTGCCGGCCTGGGTGGATTCGGTCCACCATGCTTTCCTTACCCGGCTGATCCTCGAGCAGGGGGGAATTCCACTTGACCTGCAACCGTGGATTCCCGGGCCGTTCTATTACCATTTCGGCTTCCATACATCGGCGGCGGTGATGGCCGCGATTTCGGGGCTGACTCCCGATCGGGCCATCCTTGTCTTCGGACAGATCCTCAACGCTGCATCGGCTCTTTCCATTTACCGGCTCTCGATGGCGATCCGGCCCGATCGGCGGCGGGCGCTGCTGGCGATGGCGCTGGCCGGCTTCGTGGCCCAGATGCCTGCCTATTACCTGGCTTGGGGGCGGTACACCCTGCTGGCCGGCATGGTTCTGCTGCCGCTGGCGATGGCGGAGGCGATTGTCCTTGCCCGGGACCGGGACGTGGCATCCGGCGGGCGGGGGGCCGCTGGAATCCGGCTTGCGCTCTTCACCGCGGGCGTGTTGCTGACCCATTACCTGACGGGCGTCCTCCTGGCGCTCTTTCTCGCCGTTCTCGGAATCAGCTTGTTGTCGAAACGCATACGGCGGGGCGCATTCGTCCGGTTGGCTCTTGCCGTCGGAGTCGGAACGGCGGCGGCCCTGCCCTGGCTGATTCCGATGCTCCGCTATTCGTCCGGGAGCATCGGGGTGGATGTCGTCTCTTCCAACGCCGCCGTAACGGAGACCTACTTCGTCGAATATGCGGTCTACATTTGGAAGTTGTTGGGGCCTTTGCGGAATTACCTGTTGCTCGGAGCCGGATTGCTGGCCGGCTTGACGGCTCTGGCGCGGCGCGGACCGTTGCGCGGATTTGCCGTTTGGGGGATCATCCTCGGATTGCAGACTCTGCCGTGGGGTGTGCGGATTGCGCCGTTCCGGCCGGATCATCTGGCGATCGTCCTGTTCCTGCCGGCCACCGTGCTGGTCGCCGACGGATCGGCCCGGCTGGCGGAATGGATCCGACGCCGCCGCCCGGCCCTGCGGCCGCGGTTCTTCCTGGCGGGCGCGGCGCTGGGGTGCTGCGTGGTCGGAATCTGGCAGACGCGTACGATCGTACCGGCGGCGACGATCCTGGCCGATTCCGATGACCGGACGGCGGTGATATGGGCGGGCGATCATACGC
>JBJYXS010000136.1:5901-8757 GCA_046260075.1 Anaerolineales bacterium
ATCCTGGCCGATTCCGATGACCGGACGGCGGTGATATGGGCGGGCGATCATACGCCGGCGGATTCCGTCTTTCTGATCAACACCGCACCGTGGCAGAGCGGGTTGTACCGGGGCGTGGACGGCGGGTGGTGGCTGCTGCCGCTGGGAAAAAGGCGGACGCTGCTGCCGCCGATGCTGTACAGCTTCGCCGACCCGGCATATGTCGGACAGGTGAACGCACTGGCGGAGGACGTCTTCCTTCTCAACGGCTGCTCGGAGGCGTTTTTGGCTTTGGTGCGGGAGCAGGGCGTGACGCACATATACCTCAAGGAGGGTGTCGGTTCGCTGCACCCGGAAGACCTGGAATCCTGCCCCGGAATAATAGAGATTTTCCGCATCGGCAAGGTGCGCATCTTCCAAGTCGAAAACGACTCCTGATCGGGTATACTACCGAGCGCCGGAGGTGGGACAGCCGCCGGATGTCCTCGGAGGGACGTGTTTGATGAGCCGCGATCCGCGCAGAAATTTCTTTTTTGAAAAAAAAGCATTCATCACGGGGGGATCCAGCGGAATCGGCTTGGCGCTTGGCGGGCAATTGGCCGACCGGGGCGCCGACGTCTGGCTGGTAGCCAGAGACCGCTCCAAACTGGAGGCTGCCTGCGCGGAATTGACCGCCCGCGCGAAATCCGGGCGGAAGGTGGGATTTACCCAAGCGGATGTGGCGGATGAGAGCCGGGCGTTCGCCGCGGTGGAAGCGGCCGAAAAGGCGCTCGGACCGCTGGACCTCGTGATCAACAATGCCGGGGTCACCCATCCCGGATACTTCCAGGACCTGCCGGCAGAAATATTCCGGCGGATGATGGAGATCAATTATTTCGGCACATTGAACATCTGCCGGGCGGCCGTGCCGGGGATGATCCGGCGCGGCAGCGGGCACTTGGTCAACGTCTCCTCTCTGGTGGGGATCATCGCCGCCTTCGGCTATTCCGCCTATGGCGCCTCGAAGTGGGCGGTGCGCGGATTGACGGATGTCCTGCGCTACGAGCTGAAGCCGCACGGTGTGCGGGTAAGCATCGCCTTCCCGCCTGATACCGACACGCCGCAGCTGGCGTACGAGGAACCGATCAAGCCGTTCGAGACGAAGGTTCTCGCCTCCGCCAGCAAGGTGTATTCCGCCGAAACGGTAGCGGCTGACATCCTCCGCGGGGTGGAACGGAACCGCTACATCATCCTGACCGGAACGGAATCCAAGCTGTTCTACCGGCTGACCAATCTGGTCGGCCCGCTGCAATATCCGGTGATCGACCTGCTCGTGGCCGACGCCATCCGCAAGAAGGAACACAGCAAGCGTTGATCGGGCGTCCGGGCACCGCCCGCGCCCGCCGTTTCCATCACCGACCAAGGAGCCGCAATGGATATCTTCGCGAAATGTCCCGCCTTTACCGACGCCAAGGAAGCCATGGCCGCGGGGCTCTACCCGTTCTTCATTCCAATGGAGGGCAATGAAGGGTCCGAGGCGGTTTGCCAGGGGCGCCGGGTGATCATGCTCGGATCCAACAATTACCTCGGGTTGACGATGGACAAGCGCGTGCGGCAAGCCGCCGAAGACGCGCTCCGCAAGTACGGGACTTCGTGCACCGGGTCCCGCTTCGCGAACGGCACGCTCGAAATGCATTTGCAGCTGGAACGCGAGTTGGCGGAGTTCACGGGCAAGGAGGCGGCGCTGGTGTTTTCCACCGGGATGCAGACCAACCTCGGCACGATCTCGGCTCTTATGGGGCGCGGGGATTACGTCATCCTCGATAAGGAGGACCACGCCAGCATCGTCGACGGCGCAAGGCTCTCCTGGGGGGAGACCAAACGCTTCAAGCACAACGACATGAAGGATTTCGAACGCGTGCTGGCCGCTCTCCCGGAAGACAAGGGCAAGCTGGTGATCGTCGACGGGTTGTACAGCATGGAGGGCGACATCGCCCCGCTGCCGGAGATTATTCCATTGTGCAGGAAATACGAGGCCCGGCTGATGGTGGATGACGCGCACGGCATCGGAGTCCTTGGCAAGGGGCGCGGAACGGCGGTGCACTTCGGGATGACCGACCAAGTCGACCTGATCATGTCGACCTTCAGCAAGTCCTTCGCCTCGCTGGGCGGGTTCGTCGCCGGCGACGAGGACGTGATCCACTACATCAAGCACCATGCCCGCGCGCTGATCTTCTCGGCCAGCATACCGGCCGCGAACGCCGCCGCGGCGCTCGCCGCCCTGCACATCATGCGCGACGAACCGGAACATTGCGAACGCCTGAACGCCATCGCGGACAGGATGCGCACCGAATACCGCAAGATGGGCTACGACATCGGCAACTCGGTTTCTCAGATCATCCCGATCATCCTCGGCGACGACATCCGGACGGTTCTCACCTGGAAGGCGCTCTTCTATGAAGGTGTGTACACCAACGCGGTCGTTTCCCCCGCCGTGGCGCCGGGCCGGCAGATGCTGCGCACGTCCTACATGGCCTCGCACACCGACGAGCAGATGGACCGGGTGCTGGAAGCCTTCCGGAAGGTGGGGAAGACGCTGGGGATCGTCCAATAGCGCCGAAAAGGAAGAACCAACGGTTGCTGAAGAAGGAGGAACGCAAGTTCCTCCTTCTTTTTATATTCCATTCCGCCGGCCCCAAACGTTTCCCGCTCCGCCACCCCCAAGTGTGACCAACCCCGTCGCCACCGAGTGTGACCAACCCCGTCACCCCCGAGTGTAACCAACCCCGTCACCCCCGAGTGGGTTTATCGGGGGCCCAGCGTATTTCGTGTGACTGCCTAGAAAAGACACTGGATCCCCACCAAGAACACGCGGGGATGACGTTTTTCCTATGCGGG
>JBJYXS010000137.1:0-3376 GCA_046260075.1 Anaerolineales bacterium
TGAACGCCGATCCGTCGTCGAGCAGCAGCGAGATGCTGTCGGCGGAATGCCCGGGAGTCGGAAGCACTTCGCCGCCGATTCCGATTTCCTTGAGGATCGTGCGGCTCTCCGCAAACGGAACCGGGACGATGCCGCCGGTTTCGAACTCCAGGTAATGATCCTGCGGCTTGGTGAAGGCAATCATCGACGGGATTGCCGCTAATTGCGTTTCGAATACGAGGATGCGCACGCCGGCGAGCGTCAATTCCTGGGCCAACCCGGCGTGGTCGATGTGGTAGTGGGAGGCGAGGCCGCAGCGGATCTCGGGGAGCGGGGTGTCCATCCGACGCAACTCCGCTAATAGTATCCCCATCGTCCCCGGCCATCCGAGGTCGAACAATAGCCGCGAACGGCCGGCGCTGACCACCCAGTAGTTGGTCGAGCGGTATCCGACGTTGACGACGGTGAGATCCGGCGGGGCCGTCACGCCGCCCTATCCCGCCCCATGCGCCGGAAGGGCGGATTTCGGGCCTCGCGACCGGGCGATCAGAAGTAGAACCACGATCGCCGCGATGCTTACGCAACTGCGCCCGGCGAAGGCCTCCAGGTCCGCGAGAATGTTGAACAGGATAAAGAAGCCCAAGCCGCCGGCGACCCAAGCCAAACGGTGGCGGTCTTTCCACGCTCCGCCGTTTCCGGAAAGGCGCAGGAGCAGCAACAGCGTCAGCAGATCGAACAGGGCCAGGCCGGTCACCGAAGCCCACAGCGGCGGCGATCCGGTTTCCGGCAGCATGTAGACGACGGCGAAGAATAGGGTCATATTAAAAAAACCGAGCAGGAGGAAGAGGATGGGGTGCGGTGGGTTCCGCTTGGCAGGCGCCGGAATGCCGGCGGGCAGGTACCGCGCCGCCAGCAGCAAACCGGCGATCGCCGCCCATGAAAGGATATATCCCGGAAGCGGCGGAACGTACTGCGTCATCAGCCAACCGGCCGGCAGCCACAGCGCCAGCCCGGCGGCGCAGGCGGCCAATCCCCGGCCGCTCAACCAGGGTTCCCGGCGGCGGTCGGCGTGGATCATCTCCGCCAGGAAGACGGCGGCCGCGATGCTGACCAGGACGTGGAAGTGAAGGAGCATCTCGGCGTAGGTCCAATTGACTCCCAGCACGTGATACGGCTGGAGGATATCGAGTTCCGACCAATCCGGGTTGAAAAACGAGCGCACCACGACCGCCTCTTCGTATATTCCGTAGGCGACCGCCAGCAGGATCAGGCTCAGCCAGCCCTTCTTCCAGCGGCGGACGAGTTCGCGGCAAAGCAGCGCGCCGAAACCATATGGCAGCATGAACAGCAGCACGCTGAGCGGGTTGCACAGCTCGAGCGGCGGCTGGTGGCCGGAGACGATCTCCCCCAGCAGCGGAGCGAGGATCAACAGGGTCAGCCAGGGAGGGATGCGTTTCATGAGGCTTAATCCTACCGCAGGATCCCGGAGTACGTTCCTCCCCTTCCCCGTATCACGGGGAGGGGGACAGGGGGAGAGGACGGAAGGTGAATTCACCCGGCATCCCGGTCGCGCGGGCATCAATGCCCGCGCTGGTGGACGATGCCCCTGCGGGGCATAGAACCTTCTCCATCGACTTGCCCGGCGGGATGTAGAGCGATTCCCCCTCCCCGTATTGCGGGGAGGGGGACAGGGGGAGAGGACGGAAGGTGAATTCACCCGGCATCCCGGTCGCGCGGGCATCAATGCCCGCGCTGGTGGACGATGCCCCTGCGGGGCATAGAACCTTCTCCATCGACTTGCCCGGCGGGATGTAGAGCGATTCCCCTTCCCCGTATCACGGGGAGGGAGACAGGGGGAGAGGACTGGGCGGGTACATCACTCGATATCCTGGTGATACTCCTGCAGCGAACGCACCTGTGTGGCCTGCCGGCTCCGGTCGGTGATGCCCTGCGCGGCGGCCAGCGCGGCCGGCAGGGTGGTGATATAGGGGACGCGGTATTTGATCGCGGCCTTGCGCAGGTAAGAGTCGTCGGTCTTGCTCTCCTTCCCGGCCGGCGTGTTGATCACCAGATGGATTTCCTTGTTCATGATCCCGTCGACGATGTTCGGCCGGCCTTCGATCTGTTTGTTGATCGGTATGCAGGAGATGCCGTGTCCGGTCAGGAACTGGTGGGTTCCCCCGGTGGCTCGAATCCGGAATCCCAGATCGTGGAAGGCCCGGGCGACCGGAAGGGCCGCCGGCTTATCGCGGTCGGCGACGCTGATCAGCACGCTGCCCCCGGGCGGGAGGACCTGGTCGGCCGCCATCTGGGCTTTGTAGAACGCCAACCCGAACATGCAGTCCAGGCCCAGCACCTCGCCGGTCGACCGCATTTCCGGACCGAGCAGCGGATCCACCTCGGGGAACATCTGGAACGGGAAGACGGCCTCTTTGACCCCGAAGTGGGGGATCCGCTTGGAACGCAGCCCGGCGTCGGCCAGCTTCCCGCCCATCATCATCCGGGTGGCGATGCGCGCCATTTGCACGTTGCAGACCTTGGAGACCAGCGGAACGGTGCGCGAGGCGCGCGGATTGGCCTCCAGCACATAAACTGTCCCATCGGCGATCGCATATTGCATATTCATCAGCCCGACCACGCCCAGTTCGCGGGCGATCCGTTGGGTGTATTCCACGACCGTCGCCAGGTGTTCGGGATCGATGCTGACCGGCGGGATGACGCAGGCGGAATCGCCCGAGTGGATGCCGGCCTGCTCGATGTGCTCCATCACCGCCGGCACGAAGGTTTCCTTCCCGTCGGATATCGCGTCGGCTTCGCATTCCAGGGCGTTTTCCAGGAATCGGTCGATGTAGATCGGGCGGTCCGGGGTGATCTGCACCGCCGCGGCGACGTAGGCCTCGAGCGACTCCTCGTCATACACCACCTCCATGCCCCGTCCGCCCAGGACATACGAAGGCCGGACGATGAGCGGGTATCCGATCCGCGCGGCCACCGCCGGGGCTTCCGCCCGATTCCCGGCTATCCCGGATTCAGGCATCGGAATCCGCAGAGTCTTCATCATCTCCCGGAACCGCTCGCGGTCCTCGGCCAGGTCGATCACTTCCGGCGTGGTGCCGAGGATCTTCACCCCGGCCGCTTCCAGCTCGCGCGAAAGATTGAGCGGGGTTTGGCCCCCGAACTGGACGATGGCGCCTTCCGGCTGTTCCTTGCGGTAGATGCCGAGCACGTCTTCCACCGTCAGCGGCTCGAAGTAGAGCTTGTCGGAGGTGTCGTAGTCGGTCGAGACCGTCTCGGGATTGCAGTTGACCATGATCGTCTCGTAGCCCATCTCGCGCAGGGCGAAGGCCGCGTGCACGCAGCAATAATCGAATTCGATCCCCTGGCCGATGCGGTTGGG
>JBJYXS010000138.1:0-1614 GCA_046260075.1 Anaerolineales bacterium
CAGAAGGAACAAGACCGCCGATCCCGCGGCGTGGGTCAGGAACAGCAGCCCCACCTCATCAAATACTTTCTCGTGTTTACAGCGGCGCTCCCATGCGAATTCCGCTGTCGCGGCGGTCAGAGCCGCCACGACGGCCAACGGTAATAACGTCGCCAGCGGCCAAACCGCCGCACGGTAGAGGGTCCAGCGCGCTTCGTCGCCGACCACTCCCCATCCCAATCCGATCGACAGCCGGGAGGACATCCGCGCGAGGAGAATTCCCAGGACGACCGCTGCAGCCAGGCCGAGGATCCATTCCACCGGTGATTGGCCGGACAGTCCGGCATCCCGCGAGGAAATCCATCCCAGCAGCAATCCCGCGTATGGGAAGCCGACGTTGCGGATCCATGGCGCCAAACCGGGGAACCACGGAGCCCGTTGTGCCACGCTCTCCCGGATCCGCCGGGGCAGCAGGGTTGCGGCGAATGGCAGAATCCATACGCCCAGGGCGAGCAGCAAGCCGGGAAGAAATGGGAAAATCCGCATCGTATCAGGAAGGATTTTCGTCTGAGGAGGGGATCAACAGGGGAACGCGCACCTGCACCCGCGTCCCCTTGCCGGGGGCGGAGATGATCTGCAGGTTTCCGCTGGCGAGTTCGGCGCGTTCGCGCAGGTTCACCAGGCCCAGGCTGCTGCGTTCGGTGTAGTGCTTTTCCACTTCGGCCAGGTCGAACCCGACGCCGTCGTCGGCCACTTCCAGCATGAGCACGTCGACATCGCGGTGCATACGGACCCAGATGTGCGCGGCCTTGGCGTGTTTGCGCGCGTTGCCGATCGCTTCATCGACCAGGTTGAAGAGCACGCCCTGCCGGTTGAGATCCAATTTGTCGGCGGAATCGGGTTCCAGGTCGAGCAGAATTTCCTGGTTGAAGGTATCGCGGGTTTTTTCGGCTAGCTGCCGGAGGGCGGCGGAAAGGCCCTTGGTTTCCAGGACGAGCGGGCGGAGGGTGAACAGCATGTGGCGCATTTCCTTGGTCGCCCGCCGGGCGAGTTCTTCGATTTCGAACAGTTCCTCGCTGGTGGTTTCCGGGCGCCGCTGCAGCAGCCGGCGGGCGTAATTCACCCGCATGGCGATCGCCGCGGTGGCTTGAATCGGTCCGTCGTGCAGGTCGCTGGCCAGCTTCTTGCGGGCCGCTTCCTCCACCTCCACCAGCCGGTCGCGTTCTTCGCGCAGCGCCTGGAACAGGTTGGCGTTCCGCAGAGCGGAAGCCGTTTGTTTGGTCAGCCCTTCCACCAGCTCGAGGAAATCGCCCTCGATGAACGCCGGGTTGGGATGGGCGAACAACAGCGCCCCGCGCACTTCTTCGTCCACCACCATCGGGAGCAGGATTCCCGAATGGCATGTATGCAGGGTAACCAGCTGCGAGAGTTCCGGATCCTGGATGGGGGAATCCATCCGGGTGGGCATGCGCGAACGCAAAACGCGGGAAAGACCGCCCGCTTGGCCGTCAAAGGTGGCGCGCAGGTCGGCGCGGGTCAGGCGCCGGGCGGTGGCGATGAAGAATTCATTTTGATCGCGCAGCAGGGCGGCGCTGAGGAGCCGGCCCTTGGGCCCCTTCTCGCCGCTGCCCTCCA
>JBJYXS010000139.1:0-1774 GCA_046260075.1 Anaerolineales bacterium
CGCCCGCGGTCCGTTGTAGGAGGGAACCAGCAGTTCGCCGGCCGCCAAGCCGATCGAGGATGCTTCCCACGTTTTTCCGGAGTTGGCCGTCCGGTGAAGGGCGCCGAATGTATCCAGGATGTATCCCGCCCCGGGCCCGCTGTATGCCGCCGCGGCGATGGCCCCTTCATCGACCGGGGGGATAAGCGTCGTCCAACTCTCCCCGCCGTCGATTGTCTCCTGGAGGAGGTACGGCGATGCGGCCCAACCGGTCTGCGAATCGAGAAAACT
Organism: Anaerolineales bacterium; assembly: GCA_046260075.1. Lineage (GTDB taxonomy): Bacteria > Chloroflexota > Anaerolineae > Anaerolineales > RBG-16-64-43 > JAFGKK01. The sequence goes on from JBJYXS010000139.1 coordinate 271, forward strand.
CAATATCGGACACGGCGACTGCGTCACGGTCGTCCAGGTCCGTCCACCGTCTTCGGTGACGCGCGTCCCGCCGTTCCCGCAATGCCAGGCGGTATGTTCGTCGACGATTTCCAACCCGTGGCGGCAATGCAGCTCGCCCTCCGCCCGGGTCCACACCTCTCCGCCGTCGACGGTGTAGCGCACATCGTCGTCCGGGCCGGCGCTGATACCGAAGGATTCGTTGTGAAATCCGGCCACGGTCACCATATAGAGGAGGTAGGCCGGGGTGATGGCGCCCTTCAGGTTTTCCGCGGGGACGTCGTAATAGGCGATGGTGTTGATTTTTTCCCAGCGGCCGGGAAGCTCCTCCCCGAAGGGAATGGGATCCGTCCGCCGCCCGGCGACGATGGGAACCGAACAGCTTGTTGCACTGAAAAGGGAAAGGAATCCAATGATAAGGCATTGTCTGACGTTCATCTTATACCTCGCGCAAAAGAATAATCCCGTCGAATGATAAACGTACGGGCCGCACGGCTTTCGCTATATTGCGGATATCCTACATCAAGGCGCGCGGATCGTCCAGGGATTCCGCCGCCGGCATTTCCGGGCGGGCATCAGTCAAGGGCGAAGGGCGCTTCGGCTGCCGCCGATGTAATGATTTTTTCCGCCTTGCCGACCTGTTCGGCCGTTCCGCGGACTGCCAGCCAGACGCTGCCTTCCGCTCCGCATACGCCGCCCGCCGCGGTCATTTCACACGCCGCGCCGGTCAGCATCTCCACCGCGTCGATTTCCGTGAACACCGATGCGCCCGGCACGGGCAGCAAACGCGGACCGGATCCGCCCGGGGCGTTGACGCGCTCGGCCAACAGGTTCAGGTCGCCCGGGACTCGCTTTTCCAACCCGACGGCCAGGATCAGCCGCACCCGCCGTCCGGCGACGGCCGTCAGCGCGGCGGCGATCGTCCCGGCTTTCGGGTGCCCGATCAGGATTGCGGCGCGCTTCCACTCGACATCCAGCGCGTTGGCCCCCTTGACGATCACGTCGCCTTCTTGTAAATCGTCGACCACGTCAAAGATGGATTTCCCTTTTTGCCATTCCCCCTTCACCAGCACCACGTCCCCCGGGAACTCGCTTTCATCCGGCAGCCTTCCGGTCTCGGTCGTCGGCCGTCCGGGCGGCAGCGTGATCCCGCGGAAGAACCGTTTGCGCAGGATGCTCTCGCCGTTTTCCAGTTTGGCGAAAATTTCCTCCGCCACGCAGCCGTTGGTGGTGCCGGCGACAATCACCAGCGTGCCCTGTTCCAGGACGGATTGGATCGCGGGATGCGCGGCCAGCCCCTTGGCGATCAGCCGCTTGCCCGCCGCCGGCGTGACGACGAATTGCTTGAGGACGGTTTCGGAAGGGGTTTTCATGTTACTCATCTCCAATATTCCGCAGGGATGTATTCCATTCCACATTCCCAAAGTAATTAATCATTTGCAACCGGAATGATGTATTCTACCAACAATCAAAACGGAACGGAGTC
>JBJYXS010000139.1:1874-7954 GCA_046260075.1 Anaerolineales bacterium
CCTGTCATCCTGAGGCTGCACTGCCTCCCCTGTCATCCTGAGGCTGCACGCAGTGCAGCCGAAGGATCCAGCACCCTCTTCCCTATACCGTCACCCCCGAGTGGTTCTATCGGGGGCCCAGCGTCTTTTATCTCTTATTTGAAAAGACACTGTATCCCCGATGGATTCACCCCCGCTGCCCCCGGCGAAGATCACGCCGATCCGGGCGCGAGGGCAAGCTCGGGGATGACGATCACTTCCCACTCTGTATCCTATATATGCTCCGCCGCAACCCATTCGGCCACCCGTACACCCGCCTTGCTCAGGATCGGGGGGCCGTGTCCGAAACACATCGTCTCCACCGCCGTCTCCGCCAAAGAGCGAACGGATCCGCGGGCCCGCGCCATGTCGACGGTCGCCATCGGAATGGGAAGGTGCAATCCCTCCTTGCCGTTCAGGAGATTCATGTTTATCAGGGCGTCGCCGGAGAATAGAATGCCCAGCATTTTCTGGTACAGGCAGATGCTGCCGGGCGTGTGCCCCGGCGTATGGATGACATACAAACCGCCCAAGGAGGCGATCCGGTCTCCGTCGACCAGGGCACGATCCACACGGCAATGCCGTCCGCGGAGCAATAAGCGGTCGCTCATCCAGTTCATCATCCGACCCTGAAACGATCCCGCCGGCAGCATCCGTTCCCCTGCAATGTATGGAACCTCATCCCGGTGCGCCAGCACCTCGGCGCCGGACCGCTTTTTCAGTTCCGCTGCGTTCCCCATGTGATCCACATGGGCGTGGGTCAGGATGATCTTTTTCAGGTCTTTTATATTGAAACCGCCTTCCCGCATTTCCCTTTCGATTTGTCCGGCTCCTCCGGGCATCCCGGTATCCACCAGCGTCAATTCCCCGCCGTCCACCAACAGGTAGATATTGCACCCACCGGCTTTCTCGATCTGATGGATGCCTGCCCCGATTTGTTTCATCATCTTCCTCCCGGTCATCCTGAAGACGTGTCGCCTCCTATGTCATCCTGAGGCCGCGGTTTTTGCGGCCGAAGGATCTAGCGCCCTCTTCCATTCCCGTCATCCCCGCGTATCGTGCTGTATCGGCACCCCCGAGTGTTCCTGTCGCGGGCCCAGCGTCTTTATCCCGTGAGAAGGAAAGACACTGGATCCCCGCCTAGTACACCCCCGCTGCGCGAGGGCAGGCGCGGGGATGACGATTGCTTCCACTCTCATCGCCCCCGCGGGAATCGCCTCCCCCATGTCATCCTTCGAACGCACGCTGTGCATTCGAAGGATACCGCACCCTCATCCTCCCAGATAACCCTTGATGCATTCCACCGCCTTTTCCACGCCGCGTTCGGCGCGGATCCGCCTTCCGATCGCCGCCGCCCGCTCCCGCATAGCGCCGTCCTCCGACGCGCGGCGGATTTGAAATGCCAGCCGCTCGGCCGTCAGGGAATGATAGGGAACCGGTTTCGGACCGACGCCCAGCTTTTCCACCGCCCGGGCCCAGAAGAACTGGTCGGCCGCGTAGGGCGCGATGATCGAGGGTATTCCTGCCCGCAATCCGGCGGCCGTGGTACCCGCCCCGCCGTGATGAACGATGGCCGCCATGCGCGGAAAAAGCCAGGAATGCGGGATGGACGCCGCCGGAAATACGTCTTCGTCCGACATACCCTCCCCCAAGCTGCTCCATCCGCCGATCAGGACGCATCGCCGGCCGGCCCGGCGGACGGCTTCGAGCACCTTGCGCGCTGTCGGCACAGCATCGGCGTCCGGCATGCTGCCGAAGCCTACCGATACGGGTGCCGGACCGCGGTTGATGAAATCCTCCAGACCGGGAGTCGGCTGTCCGCCGGGCATTTCATCCAGGAACCAATATCCGGTAGCGTGAACACAGGACGGCCAATCCCCCGGCGGAGCGACCACGGACGGGCTGAACCCCAATACGAACGGGACCTTCCCCGTGATGCGCCGCGCCGGCCCGCCGGAAGGCAACGGAGGCAAACCCAGTTTTTTCTTCCGCCAAGTATTTTGATACGATCGAAAGAACATCCAGAAGGCGTGGTCCACCAGGGTATAGGTGAGCTTGTTGAGGGGACCGATCCGGAGGCCGGGAAGGTTGAGGTAGAAGATTGGAAAGGCGGCGGTCGGGTAGACGGGTCCGATGCCGGCCTGCAGGAACGGTATGCCCCGTTGCTCCGCCGCATCATATGCTCCGTTGGGGATCGCGGTGAGGATCACCGCGTCGCTTTCGCGGCAATTAGCGTGCGATTCTTCCAGGAAGGTCCGGATCAGGGGCAGTCCCTCGCGGAACATCGATTGCATCAGGCGGATGGGGTTTCCGCTCCGCGACGCCGCCTGGACCGAAGGGTGCTCCATGATCCGCCGCGGGTCGACGCTCAGCGGCCGGTGAGGCAAGCCGTAGGCGGCGATCAACTCCCTAAACGCGGCCGGCGCGGAAAGCCGCACCACGAACCCGGCGCGCTGCAGCCCAAGACCCAGGGCGATGTACGGTTGGACATCTCCGCGCGATCCGACCGCCGCGATGGTGATGTTCATATATCCCGCCGATCTTTGGATTTCACCGGTTGAACCACGTTGATTGTAGCAAAGTACTGCCCCTCCTTTGTCATCCTGAAGGTGCGTGATCTTCGCACCTGAAGGATCCCGCGTACTCTTCCCTCTTTACATCTTGATCCTCTCCCCGGCCCAAGCCGCCGTAGCGAGGCCGGGGGCTGCGCCATCCTCCATGTCATCCTGAGAACGCAGTGCGTTCGAAGGATCCCGCGTCCTCTTCCATTGCCGTCATCCCCGCGTGTCGTGCTGTATCGTCCTCCCCGCGTGTACCAGCCTGCTCTCGGGTGTTCTTCCCGGGGGGTGGGGATCCAGCATCTTTAAATTTACTCGAAAAAAGACACTGGACCCCCGACAGGATCACTCGGGCGTGACGGACATAGGCGATCGTCACCCCCGCACGTCCTTCACTCCGATCATTTTGCCTGGTCCGCGCTCCGCCAAAAAACAACCGTCGCCGCGACTCCGAGAATGCAGGTCAGGACGACCAGCACGTAGCTGTGCAGACCGAGCGCCTGTGTGTCCTTACCGTACATCACGCTGAACATCATACTGAAAGCACCGGGCACCGCCCAGGGGAACCGGTCGGCCCAGCCCAGCACGCCCGCTATTTGCGACATTCCCAGCGTGCCGAACGCCCAACCCAGCGGCGCCAGGTAGCCGCGGCCCGCGCTGGCAAACCACGCCACCAGCGGAGTGGTCAGGAGGGTCAGGAACGCGGCGGCCATGAGGTTGCGGAAGGAGGATGCCGCCAGTTCGGCCGACCCGCCGGGCAGCGCCAGCGCCGCTCCGACACCCAGCGACACAACGAAGAGCAGAGCACTCAGCGCCATGATCCACAGGGCCGAGAGAGCGAACTTCGCCAGAACGATGGTGGACCGGCGGATGGGAAGTGCGAGCAGTTCCTTGGCGGTGTGATCGGAGAACTCGCGGCCGAAGATCCAGGCGATGATGAACGCGAAGAAGATGGCCCCCGCCCCGACCGTCCCCATCGATAGGAAATCGAAGTACGACTGCCAATCCGCCGCTCCCCCGCTCAGCAATTGCGCTTTGGTGCCGACCAAGCCCATCGCCTTGGCCCGCTCCGGGTCCTTCATGATGAACATGAACAAACCGCCGACGACGGGGAAGGCCATGAAGCCCAGCGTCGTCACCATGGGAACCCTCGAGCGATAGGCCTTCAGGAGTTCGGTCCAAAAAACGGATGTAAAAGATGTCAATGCCACCATGGGAATTTCTCCATTTGAAAAATGATCGTCGGCTGCTAGTCGGTGTTTTCGCCCGTCAGATGCAAGAAATGCTGTTCCAGATCCTCCTGTTCCACCGCCAGCCGGGTGGGCGGCGCATCCGCCGCCACCAGGATTCTCGCCACCTCTTCCGGCTCTTCGATCGCCCGCCGGTCCGACAGCAGGATCGTTCCATCGAGGCTGCTCAGAGCATATCCGGCCGCGGCCAGCGCTTGCTGCGCCTTGCCGAGATCGCGGGCCGAGACTTCCAGCCGCTGGGCGCGCATCGCTTCCATCTCTTCCGCCTCCAGCTCCTCGATCAAGCGGCCTTTGTGGATGATCCCGATCCGGTCCGCCAGACGGTCGACTTCGGTAAGGATGTGACTCGACATGAACACCGTCACGCCTTTTTCGTGCGCCAGGCCGGCCAACAGTTCGCGGATTTCCACCACCCCGGCCGGGTCGAGTCCGTTGGCGGGCTCGTCGAGGATGACCAGTTCCGGCTCATGCAGGAGCGCGCGGGCCAGCGCCAAGCGCTGCAGGTTGCCGGTCGAAAGGGTGCCCGCCTTCCGCGAGGCATATTCGCCGAGCCGCAGCAGCCGGACGACCCGGTCGACCGCCTTCCGGTCGGCTCTTTGCTGCAACCGCCGGGCAACCTCGAGGTTCTCCCTGACGGAAAGCTCCGGATACGCGGACGGCCTTTCGACCATATGCCCCACGCGCCCCCACGGTCCGCGGCCGTTCGGGCCGACGGACTCCCCCAGCACCCGCACCGATCCGGCGCTCGGACGGATCATCCCCAGCAACGCGCGGATGGTGGTCGTCTTGCCCGCCCCGTTGAGTCCGAGGAAACCGTAGATCTCCCCCCGGCCGACCCGCAGGTCGACCGCTTCCACGGCGCGTACCGTACCGTAGGTTTTCGTAAGGCCTTTGGTTTCAATTGCGAGATTCATCGTGTACCTTCTTTCTCTATTGTCATCCCTAAGCCGCGTGATATTTCCTTTTGGTCATCCTGAGGGCGCGTGAATTTCGCGCCCGAAGGATCTCATCAAGACAGGCGCGGGATCCTTCGGGCGTGTAGAGCACACTCCCTCAGGATGACAAACAAGGAAGACCGCTCGCCCTCAGCAAGACAAAGCGCCTATTTGATTTTTCGCGCAGTGGATGGATCCGTTCAGTCTTTTCTCTTTTTTCCCGGCATGATGGATTCCAGCTGTTTTCGATACTTGTCGAATGCTTTCCGGCCGCTGGCGGTCAGGCGGTATTCCGTGTGCGGGATTTTCCCGCGAAAGGATTTCTTCACCGTCAGATACCCTGCTTCTTCCAGCCGTGAAAGGTGGACGGAGAGGTTGCCCTTGGTCAGGCGGCTCTCCTTGAGCAGGAAGAGGAAATCCGCCGTATCCACCGCCGAAAGCAGCGCCACCAGCAGCAGCCGCGCCGGTTCGTGGATCACCCGGTCCAGATCGGAAAGGCTGCTCAGCTTCCCGGTCATGATTCTTCCCGGTAGGGCGCGGGGTTTTCCTTCCGGTAGCGGAAGAATGTCATGGCTCCCGTGACGGCGAAGCCCGCCCCCGTCGCCAGGGTCAGAATGCCCATGCCGGTCAGCATGCGGATGAACCATTCATCCAGCGGATACTGCAGCGCATCCGGCAGCGGATCGAGGATGCTCCATTGCAGAACTTCCGCCGGAAGTTCGCTGAGCCCGTACGAGATCTGCCACAATCCGACCGCCGCTCCCGCCAGGAGCATCAGCCAACCCAAAAGTCGGAACCGGCGCAGGCCCAGCCACTCGCCGCCGAAATACGCAAGCGCGCCCCACAGGGCACCGATCGCGACGGGCAATCCCGCCGGAAGGTAGGCCAGGACGGCCCGCGTTTGGGGAACGAACAACAGCCCGGAGATCAATCCCAGCACCGGCAGGAGGGCGATCAGGATCAGGTTGCGGATGACGGTCAGCAGAACGAGCGGCGGCACGGACTTTCCGCGGACATAGCCGGTCCGCGGATAGGTAAAGCGGTCCTTCAGCCACCAGATGGCCAGAAAGGCCGCCAGCAAAGCGACGCCCTTCAGGACGGCGAAGTCGATCGCCGTCGTTGCGAACCCCTCCAAAAAAGCGCCTTGCCCGGCCCAGACGCGCAAGAGCACGGCCGAACCCAGCAGGAGGAAAAAGGCGCCGAGGATCAGTTCCGAAAACCCGTCCGCGAACCAATAGGCCCGCCCGCGCTTGACGGCCGCATCGATTTGTTGTTCCATGATCTTCCTGCTTTCCATAAACCGGTTTGTCATATAAACC
>JBJYXS010000139.1:8054-11479 GCA_046260075.1 Anaerolineales bacterium
AAGAGGGTGCCAGATCCTTCAGCCGCACAAACCGCGGCTTCAGGATGACATATAGGATGGCGCGTCCTCAGGATGACAGATTGAAGAGGGCGCGGGATCCTTCGGGTGTGAAGAGCACACACCCTCAGGATGACAAAGACCATCACATCGGGCTGACGATCCGGAAGCCGATGTGAGCGTCCTGGTAGGTCGGCGGATCCTCGAAATGGCGGTACGCCGAGCGGGCCGTGAAGAAGGGAGCCCCCCACCAGCCCCCCTTTTCCACCTTCACCTTTCCGGTTTCCGGACCGGTCGGATCCTGCGCCGGTTCGGGCTCGTAGCGCGCGAGCCAATCCTGCACCCATTCCATGACGTTGCCGGCCATGTCGAGCGCCCCGGCCCAGCTGGCGCCCGCCGGGAAGCTGCCGACCGGCATCGTACCGCCGGCGTCCACCAGGTTGCACAAAGCCGGATCGAATGCGTCGCCCCACGGGTAGACACGCGATTCCGGACCGCGGGCCGCATACTCCCATTCAGCTTCGGTCGGCAGTCGTCCGCCGCGCCACCGGGCATAGGCTTCGGCCTCATACCAGGTCACGCACGCCATGGGATAGTCGCCGGCGTCTTCCCCGCAGTCTTTCGGCAGTTCCCCGGCCGGCTGCTTCTGCAGCCATTTCCATCCCTCCTCGGACCAATATGCGCGGATGGTATATCCGTGTTCGTCGTTGAAGGCCCGAAAGGCTTCTTTTGTCACCTCGTATTTGTCGATCCAATATCCACGCGTGATCCGCACCTCGTGCTGCGGCTGTTCGATGGAAAATTCCGCCTTCACCCACGCGGGTGGATCGAGTTCCGTGAGGGCTTCCACGCTTTCCCCATCGGTCCCCATTTGGAATGACCCGGGCGACACCCAAACCTGTTCGATTCCCTTTTCGTCGACCCGCGCTTCGCCCAATTCCGGGGTGGCGGTCGGGGGGGACGGCGTCTCCGTAGGCGTCGGGTGCACCGGAGTAACCGTGGGCGGCGGCGTGTGGCTTCCGCAGCCCGCCGTGCACAGCGATAGGAGGGTCATCCAGAGAATATTTCGCAACACAAGGTTCCATGCAATACTCATCCACGTGATCCTTTCTATTATGGGCATCGTCCGGTCAACCCACATCCGCCTCGACGAGAACCGCGCTCGTATCCGCGCCGGCCTCGCGAAGCGGCGCGATATCCTGGTATTCCGGCGAAGACAGCCAATCGCTGACGTGCTGTTGATCGGGGAAGGAGAGCAGTATCATGCGCTCCGGCTTCCAATTTCCCGAGAGCGGCGTGATCCGGTTGCCCCGTGCCAGATACCGCCCGCCGTGCCGGGCGATGATATCCGGCACTTTTTCCTGATATTCCCGGTATTTCTGCGGGTCTTTTACTTTGGAATCAATGATCATGTATACGGTCATGCCGTTTTCCTTTACCTGCGCCGTCCGGGATCAACGGAATATCTTCCAGCTCTGCGGTGAGAGAACGGAATGTGATGATGGTTGCGTGGGCTTGAGAACTGACATTAAAAACCTCTGACCAATCGTCCGCGCGCAAGGGAGAATAATGCTAGATCCTCAATGGCCATACACCAATCATTGCGTGTCCGATTATTGAATACCGCATTCAGACATAGTATACCCGATGCAGAACCACTCTTCCACGCTCGTCGAACGCCACGCCCTCCATTTCCAACAGCGCCCGCTTCATCTCCGCCCCGCCCTGGTACCCTCCGAGATCCCCGTTCGACCGGACCGTGCGGTGGCAGGGGATGACGATCGGGAAGGGATTTTCGGCCAGTGCGCAGCCGGCCGCGCGCGCCCCGCCTTCCGCGCCGGCCTGTTTGGCCAGCCGCCCGTAGGTGCTCACCCATCCGCGGGGAACGGCATGCTCCGCTTCTAAAACCCTGCGCTGGAAACGGCCGCATGTCTCCATCGCCATCATCCCCAAATCGAAAACAATGTCTTCGCCGCACAGAAACCGGCGGATCCTGCCGCCCAGATCGTCGATCTCCGGGGCTGTCCGCCGCTGCGCTCCGAGATACCTTAGCCGGACGGAGTCTTCGGCCGGAGACGGCCCGCACAGGATGATCCGCAGGACCTGCGGACCGGTCTGCGCCGGAAACCATACCACGGCGATATCCCCGAAAGGTGAATGCTGAAAATCAAATAAGACCTGCCCGGTTGTCATTATCCTTCCACCGCTGAATATCTCTCCGGCCGTACTTGCCCATGGACGCCGTCCTGTCGCCCATACCGCATGCGCCGGGATTGCCGGATTATAAAAGATGAGAACCGAAGCGCGGATTCCGCGCCGCAAAATGATGTATCCGCAGTAGTGTAACTTTTTCCCTCCGAATGCATAATATGGATGCAGGGACACGATGCCTGATTTCGCGGATATCTACACGGCCTATTCGGCCGACGTATACCGATTTGCCTTCTGGCTGGCCGGCGAAAGCTCCGAGGCGGAAGACATCACCTCCGAGACCTTCGTCCGCTCCTGGGCCAAGCGGGATTCTATCCGCACCGAAACCCTGAAGGCCTACCTCTTCGCCATCGCCCGCAATGCCTTTCTGGAGCGGCGCAGGAAAACGAAACGCGGGACGGCGCTCTCCGAAGGGCTTCCCGATCCGGCGCCCGGCCCGGCGGCGCGAGCGGAAAGGAGCCTGGCGCTGCACAGGATCCGGGAATTCCTGCAAACCCTGCCGGAAACCGACCGCACCGCGTTCATATTGCGGGTCCAGCACGAACTGCCTTGCGACGAAATTGCGCGGATCCTGTCGCTGTCCGTTTCCGCCGTAAAGGTGAAAATCCACCGGGTCCGCAGGAAGCTGCTCGCCGCCGGGATCCACAAGGAGGACGGATGACCATGAACATCTCCCGCGACGTAATCCTCGATCTGCTGCCGCTCTACCTCGCGGAGGAAGCGAGCGCGGACACGCGTGCGCTCGTCGAGGCCTACCTCGAAACCGACCCGCAGCTCGCCGAAACCGTGAAGACATCCGCCGCCGCGAACCTTCCGGCGGATATCCCGATACCGCTCTCTACGGAGGATCAAATGGAAACCTTCAAAGAAACCAAACGGCAGTTGCTGCAACGAACCCTGGTGCTGGCCGGGATCATCGCCGTCGCGTTGATGTCTTGCCTGGGCGTCGCTCTCATGGCGTACTTCATGATGGTATCCGCCTGACGATGCGCGGCCTGCCGCCGTGCGGTGATGACCGGTCGGCAACAAAAGGAGAAAAACCATGGGAAAACCGATTACGACCTTGCTGCGTTTCTTCCGGGTGATGATCAGCGGCCGCGCATACCGCAATGCCGTCTATCTGTTGGCCGCCTTTCCGCTTGGTATTCTGTACTTCGTGTTCCTGGCCGTCGGCTTTTCGGCCGGCGTCTCCCTGTTGATCGTCTGGGTGGGTATAC
>JBJYXS010000140.1:0-3511 GCA_046260075.1 Anaerolineales bacterium
GAGATGATCGTCCGGGACGCCGCCCGGCGAAGCGGCAGACCCTTCGTTTCCGTCCGGTTTGGAAACGTACTGGGAAGCCGCGGTTCGGTCATCCCCGTGTTCAAACGGCAGATCGCACGCGGCGGTCCCGTGACGGTGACTCATCCGGATATGGAAAGATATTTCATGACCATTCCGGAGGCGGTTCACCTGGTTCTCCAAGCGGCCATCCTGGGGGAAGGCGGCGAGACACTGCTGTTACGGATGGGAAAACCGGTGCGGATCGTTTCGCTGGCGGAGGACCTGATCCGTCTGTCGGGCCTTGAACCCGGCAGGGATATATCGATTGTGTTCACCGGCATGCGGCCCGGCGAAAAGCTCAGCGAACAGCTGTGGGAGAATGAGACGGCACTACACCCGACCAATCATCCGGACATTCTTCGCCTGAAAGGGGAGAACCATATCCTCGAGGGGGATGAGCTGCGCCGCCGGTTGGATGAGCTTGCCCAGTTAGCGGAACGGGGCGAGGGACAGCTGTTGATCAAGGTGTTGAATGATCTGGTGGGGGGAACCATCGGTCAGAATCCTCCGCCCGACCTCACCAGCGTTTGATCCGCCGGGACGCGGCGATTCCCGTTCCCGCCGGTCCCTCCCGGAACGTTCGCCCTCCGACGGAAAGGGACATGAATGTGTTTGAAAAGATCTCGGCCGGGATTCGGTTTCCGAACGGTGCGAGATTTCTTGCTATCTGTGTCGGCCTCCTCCTCTGGCTGATCCCGGCTTCCACTCCCTACGGGAAGGCGCCGCTTCATCTTCCCTGCCCATCCGATACCCCGCCGTCCATCGGATGGGCGGTTATGTGGTACCCGCAGGAAACCGGGTTCGTACTGCAGGCCGGCCGCGAACTGCTGGCCCGCGCAGAGTATCCGGCGGCGGCCTGCTATCTGTTGTTGGCCGGGGATGACGCGAAGGCAGACCCCCTTTATTTAATAGATCTGGGGGAAGCGTATTGGGGCGCCGGTGAGGAAGACAAGGCGTTCGATGCATGGGAACAGGCGCTGTCGATCAATCCAGATTGGCTGGAGCTTTCCGGCCGGATATGGAAGGCATACGCCGAGGCGGTGCGTTGGGACGATGCGGAGCAGGCGATCGAACGATATCTCTTTTGCGCCGGGGAGGATCCGGAGGCGGCGTACCGGTTGGCGTTGATCCGGGCGGCACGCCATCCGGGTGACGCACTCGAGTTGCTGGACGGACTGAAGTCGGCCCCGTTTCCCTATGGGGAAAATTCGCGCACACTCGCGGCTGTAATCCGCGCCGCCCTCGCCCGGCGGATTCCCGAATACATCTTCGCCAAAACGGGTGAAGCGCTGCTCCGCTTGAAGGAATACCGGTTGGCGGAAGAATCATTGCGGCTGGCGGTCGAGCGGAATCCGGGGTACGGCGAAGCGTTTGCTCTGTTGGGTATGGCGCAGGAAGGCGCAGGCGAAGACCCGGAGGAATCGTACCGCCGGGCGGTTGCCCTGGATCCAAATTCTGCAGCGGCCTGCTTGGTGTATGGTGCCTGGTTGCTGCGCAACGGCGAGCCGGCCCTCGCCCGCTGGTGGCTGTTGCAGGCATGGACGGCGAAACCGGGGGATTGGCTCATCGCATCCGAACTCGCCCGTTTGGAAGTCGCGGCCGGGGACATCTTGCGGGCCGAAGAATGGGTTTTGGAAGCTGTCGAGGCCAATTCCTCAGAGATGGAGGCGTGGCTGGCACTGGCGGCTTTCTATATCGAAAATGATTACCGGGTGGAAAATGGCGGCATGCCGGCCGCCCGGCAGGCGGTCCTGCTGGCTCCAGACAGCGACCGCACGCTGGATATGCTGGGTTGGGGCTGGTATAAATTGCATGATTTTGCCATGGCGGAGCGGTTGTTGCGGCGTGCCCTGGATATCAACCCGAATTCCGCATCGGCGCATTTACATCTTGGATTGTGCTATGCTGCACAGGGACTTACGGCCGAAGCCGCTGCGGAATGGAAAATCGCCTTGACATTGGACGCGTCCGGCCCCGTCGGACAGCAGGCCGCGATGCTGCTGGGCGGGTAGACTCCCGATCATACCGGAAAAAGAACAGGAGAAGGAGAAACCGTGAAATCACAGAGGTCCTACCTGCCGATCCTGGGCGGGCTGCTGCTGGCGGCTGCTTGCATCTTTGCGCCGACGGCCTCAACCGCAACCGGGGAGACGCCAGCCGTTATGCCCGATAGACCGGAGGAATCGCCGTCGTCCGCTATAGAGCCGACCGCTACATCCACCCCCAACCCCGGGCCGCCGGACGGTTTTTTCCCGATCGCCGTCATCGACCCATACCGGCCGGATAATGCGGTTCTGATGGGGGGCGTCCTGGATGGCGCATGGATGGACGGAGCATCCACCGCGGAACGAATGTCGGGGGGCGAGACGTATCATCTGTATTCCCCGACCGGGCCGATCGGGACCGTGGTCGGGACCAAGCCGACCCGCGAGATCATCTGCGACCAATACTATCTGGAATGGTCGCCGGCGCCCGCCCCCGGTGATGTGGTCGGCCTGGTGGGAAGCTGGAACGCTCTGCCGCGTATTCCCGAAGAGATACCGGCCGGCGACGAATCCCATCGGGCGGTGGTCCGGGATTGGTGGACCGCCCAGGGGCATCCGGATGCGGAGATTCTGGTGACGCGTGCGGTACGCGTGGACCTTGACGGGGACGGTGTGCAGGAGGCATTGATCGCCGCGACGCGGATGAGCGAGGCCACCGGCCACGACGTCGCGGCGGGCGATTATTCGGTCGTCCTCCTGCATAAGGAAACCGCGCCGCAGACCCTTCTGCTGGCCGGAGAATATCATCCCGAACCGAAAGCGCTGGCTTTCCCGGTAACGTATTCCATGTTTTCCGCCGTTGACCTGAATGGCGACGGCCGGATGGAAGTCATTGTGAGCGCCCGGCGGTGGGAAGGCAACGGGAGCTTGGCGTTTGCCTTCGATGGAAACACGGTTGTGCAGGTTTTCGACAACCTGTGCGCACTGTAGGCCGCGAAACCCCGTTGTATGCACGGCTCCTGAACGGCCCGAAAAAAGGTGACGGTTGACACACCCCTTTGCTGGGCTATAATTCCGGCGCTTTCCGCTGCGCTGGTGCTGGAACTGGCAGACAGGCATGGTTGAGGGCCATGTGCCGCAAGGCGTGGGGGTTCAACTCCCCCCCAGCGCATCCACAGGCCGCTTCTTAGCGGCCTGTTTGCTTTACTCGCCGGTATCCAGGTTCGAACACTTGCTAAGGATAGACCATGTTAGCAAAATCTGCAAGGGTGAATTTACAGGTCTTCAGGGCGATTACATCTGCTCCGTTTTTAGCGGTGCATTCCCACAAAGGGTAGTGCTGGGGATGTGATTGTGGGGCGAGGCCTCACAATCACATCCCTATTTTACTCTCCTGGTGGGAGCAAACGACCAAGATGCGTTTACCCTATTCAGGTCTTACTCCACAGGGCGGTTGAACCTGCCCC
>JBJYXS010000141.1:0-2331 GCA_046260075.1 Anaerolineales bacterium
CCCCGGACATCAGACCTTCCTGCCGTAATACAGATGGCCGTGCAGCGTTTCACCGACCTCCGCCACCTCGGGCAGGAATCCCCATTTTGTGAACCCGGATTTTTCCAGCAATCGGATGCTGGGCGTATTGCCCTCGAACACTATCGCCAGCAGGATCTTCTTTCCGAATCGCGGTGCTTCTTCGAGGGCATGCTCCATCAGCGCCGAGCCGATGCCCTCTCCGTGGTGCGCGTAATCCACATAATAAGAGACTTCGGCCGTTCTCCGCAAAGCGGGGCGTCCGCGGTACGGACTGAGCGAGAGGTATCCCTGCACGGCGCCGTCGTCGTAGACGAAAATCGGATCCGTATCGGGGTCATGCTCCGCAAACCACACCCGGCGTGCGGTTTCCGTACACGGTACGAGGTCGGCGGTGGCGCGGCCGGATACGATCGCCTGGTTATAGATCTCCACCAACCGCGGCAGATCGACAGGGAGGGCCAAACGGACCGGATTCACAATGACGGTTCCCCTCCGCCCGGCGTCTCGCCATTTCCTGAAAACACGGTCCGCAACAGCAGCCATCCGCCGACACCGATAATGAAAACGGCCAGCAGGTATCCGATGAGGAGAAGGATGACCAGCGCCAGCGGTCCGCCGGCCGGTTCGGTCGCGCCGGACGCCAATCCGGTGGCCACGGCCGATCCCTGGGTGCCGGCCAGGAACGCCACGGCCGCCGCAAGGCTCCACCCGATATGCCGTTGATGCGATCGTGCCCGCAGCGATGCCCAGAACAACAGGCACCCTCCCCCCAGCGCCGACGGGAACAACTCGGCCGGCATCAGGTAATCAAAGCGCAACAGACCCGTCTGGAGGAAAAAGACCGCCGTGAGCGCAATGGGCGCCAACAGCGGGACCCATGCCAAGACGGCCCCCGCGACAGCAAGGAGTCTGGTCAGCCCGTCCCGTTTTTCCATCTTCGGATATCCTTTCTTACCGATGACCCGTTTTCTCGGCTCCTCGTCCCGGCCAGTTCCTTCTGTTGCAAGAACCCCTCCTCCATCGCCCCGTGGAGTTCGGATTGTCCCGTCCTTGGAGAATCATCCCGGTTCCAACGATCTGGTCATCTTTCACCGCCGATTCGTTTTTCCATCAGGGAAACCTGCTTTTTCCCGTCTCCGATCCATTGCCTGCCCACTTCCGAGAAACCGCGTCTCCTGTGGAACCGAAGCGAGAGGGGATTGGGCGGGAAGATATCGACTTCGCAGGTAATTACCGCGACCCCGCTTTGCGCGGCGTATTCAAACAAGTCACGGTACAACAATCCCGCCGCCCCCTTCCGGCGGTGATGCGGATGCACCACCACACGATCAATATATAGAAAGGATCCGTACCGTTCGGAAAACCAACCGTAATTCGGGCTGTCGTAGTCCGCGCCCTCCCGAAAGGCCAGCAGGAAAGCCGCCACCGCCCCATTCGATTCCATCACCCGGGAATATGCCGCCCGCCGATGCAAATCCCCAAGGCGTTCCCGGGAAAGGGGACTCAGGAAATTGACGGATTCCTCGTTAATTTGCAGAATTCCGCGAAAATCCTCGGTTCGGGTGTTTCGGATTTCCATTAATCCGCCTTGTGGACGCTCCCCGCACGTCCGTCTCTCTACGGCACCGCTCCGTCAGAGAATCCGCAACCGTCCGACCGCCGGAATGCAACGCAGGACCGCCGTCAAAACCCAGCTGAAGCCGAGGCCTCCTCCGAAAGCAAGCAGGAACTTCAGCCATCCGGGTGCGGCAGCCGGAAGCAATAGGAATTGGATCCAGGATACGACAGGATAGTGGGACAGGAATATGCCGAAGGAATTGGCGCTCAAGTTGTCCCACACGCGATGCCGCCGGCGCACTAGAGCCCGAAAAGCCCCCATCAAGCCCAGTGACATCCCGGCGGAAGTGCAGGCAAACGCCACGCCGATCGCCGCCTTGTGCAACACGTCGGGCTGATCCGCCTGCAGAACAATGAACAGGACCGCGAACAGCAACCCGATGTAGTCCTGCTGGATTTGGTGATGCCAAGGCAGGATGGTTTGGAGACCATCCGCCAACTTCAAGCCGAGTTGCCCAATATCCGCATTCTGATCCTCACCAGCTATGCCGAAGACGACAAGGTATTTACGGCCATCAAATCGGGCGCATTGGGCTATTTGTTGAAAGACTCATCGCCAGAGGATTTGTTAAATGCGATTCGGGAAGTCCACCAAGGCCAATCATCCTTACATCCCTCCATTGCTCGCAAACTGGTGCGCGAGATGAGCCAGCCGTCCACGCTGCCGCCGGCCGCTGATCCGCTGACGCCGCG
>JBJYXS010000142.1:0-3170 GCA_046260075.1 Anaerolineales bacterium
GGGTGTGGGGGCCCCCCCCCGCGCCCCCCCAACCCCCCCGGCGCCTCTTCTACCCTACCTATTCCAATCCCACCACGTCTACCGGCACGCTGCTGTTGACCGTTCCGCCATCCCCAAGCTGCCCGTAGAGGTTGTTGCCCCAGCACACCAAGCTCCCGTCGATCGTCACCGCACAGGCGGTGTAGGCACCCGCGGTGAGCGACAGAACCTTGTACTTGATGCCTTCGAGGTCGACGGGCGTGTGGTGCACGTCGTTCGTGCCGTCCCCAAGTTGTCCGAACTCATTGTTGCCCCAACAGCGCACATTGCCCGCACGCATCAGGGCGCAGGTAAAATCGTAGCCGGCCGCCGCATAGCCGGCCGTCCCCGCCAGCCATTTCACCTCCACCGGTTCGAGCCGGTCGGTGGGCGTGCTGTCGCCCAGCTGGCCGTAGGCGTTCCATCCCCAGCACATCAGATCCGCGCCGGCGTAGACGGCACAGGTATGGTATCCGCCGGCCGAAATGAAATTCACATCCGCCGTCAGGCCGTTGACGTTAACCGGCTCCCGGCGGTCCTCCTGCGTTCCGTCGCCCAACTGGCCGTACTTGTTCGACCCCCAGCACTTCATCCCGCCGTCGCGTTCGAGCGCGCAGGTATGGTCGCCGCCGGCCGAAATATCGCTGACGCCTTCCGACAGTCCGGAAACGTCCACCGGCTTGGCGCTGTCCCCGTCCGAACCGTCCCCCAATTGGCCGAAGGCGTTTGATCCCCAGCACTTCACCCCGCCCTGCACGGTCAACGCGCAGGTGTGATCCTTCCCGGCCGCGACGGCGACGACCTGCTCCGGCAATCCGATGACGTCGACCGGCGTTTCGCGTTCCACGTCCGTTCCGTTGCCGAGCTGTCCGCGGTCGTTGCGGCCCCAGCATTTCACGCCGCCCGTCCCCGAGAGCGCGCAGGCGTGCCCGCCGCCGACCGCGATATCGATCCGGCCGCTCTGCAGCCCGCTCACATCCGCCGGCGAAGGGCTGTCGTCGGATGACCCGTTCCCCAACTGCCCGCTGCCGTTCAATCCCCAGCATTGGATTCCGCCCATCGGCCACGAGAGGGCGCAGGTAGCGGACCACCCGACCGCGACACGCGCCGTCCCGCCCGTGTATCCGGCGACGGGAGCGGGTACGCGCCGGCTTTGGGCCGTACCGTCCCCCAGCTGGCCTTCGATATTCCACCCCCAGCACAGGATGCGTCCGTCCGCCATCCGCGCGCACGCATGGCTGGATCCGGCGACGATCCCTTCAGCCCCGCCTTCGAGCCCGCTGACGAAGACCGGTTCCAACCGGTTGTCGGTACCGCCGTCGCCCAACTGGCCGGAGTGGTCGTCGCCCCAACATTGCGCCTCTCCGCCAAGCAGCAGGGCGCAACTGAACGCGCCGCCGGCCGTTATCTGGACGGCTTGGGCGGCCAGGCGGATGACCCTGACCGGAGCGTGGCTATGCAACCGGGTTCCGTCGCCCAATTGGCCGTTGGCGTTGGCGCCCCAGCAAACCACCGAGCCGTCCGCGATCAGGGCGCAGGTGTGCTGATCGCCCGCCGCAATCCCCACGGCCTTCCCGGGCAACCCGACGACCGGAACGGGAAGGCGCCTGTCGATCTCGGTGCCGTCGCCGACCTGCCCGTTGGGATTCCAGCCCCAGCATTGCACCCCGCCGTCTTCCATCAGCGCGCAGGTGTGGCCCGCACCGGCTTCCAGCGCCGCCACCCCGGTTGAGAGCCCCGGAACATCGACCGGCGTGTTGCGGTTGACGGCCGATCCGTCGCCGACTCCGCCGGATGCGTTTTCCCCCCAGCATTTCACGCCGCCGCCCTCCATCAATGCGCAGGTATGGCGGTGCCCGGCCACGACGGCCTGCACACCTTCCGAAAGGCCGTACACCGGGACCGGAGTCCGGCTTTGGATGAACGTAGCGTCGCCCAATTGCCCCTTGGTATTGGTGCCCCAGCAGACCAATCCTCCGTCGCCGAGCAATGCGCAGGTATGCGACCATCCCGCAGCGAGCGATTTCACCCCGCCCCGCAAGTGGCTGGCGGCGACCGGCACGTTGCTGCCTATCGCGGAGCCGTTCCCCAGTTGTCCGAAGCGGTTATTGCCCCAGCAAAGCACGCCGTTCCCAATGGACAGAGCGCAGGTATGCGTGCCGCCGGGCGCGATGGTCGCATCGGCGGAGAAGAAAACCGGCGGGAGCGTGGATGTGGCTTCGGGAAGCGTCCGGGTCGGGATCGGAATGGAGGGCAACGCCGTCGGCGCGCTTTTTCCCGTTGCCGCGGACCCGCAGGAAACCATGAAAACGGCGAGGAACAAGGGGATCCGGGATCTAATGAAAGCCGTCGAAGTCGTCATATCCGCGCCATTGTACTCGAATCACCACCGAGTCGGTCTTAAGACCGAGTCGGTCTTAAGACCGACTCGGTCGGCCGAGGATGCGAATAGGGTACAATTACCTTTCGAAGTCATCAAGAAACATCATCCTCGCCGGGAGAGAATCCGAAAAAATCATGGCGCTGCTGTATAAGGAATTGGGAATCGACCTGGGAACCGTCAACACCATCATCGCCGAGGGCGGTCAGATCGTCCTCAGCGAGCCCACGATGGTGGTGATCGACGTGGACGCCCAGAAAGTGGTGGAAGTGGGCGAGCAAGCCCGCCACATGTACGGGCGCGTGCCCGAAGGGTACGAGGTGGTGCATCCGATGCAGGACGGGGCGATCGCCGATTTCGAAGTCGCCCAGGTGCTCCTGACCTGGTTCATCCGCAAGGTCAGCGGGGCCGTCAGCCCCTTCAAACCCCGGGCGATGGTCACGGTGCCGCATGGGATCACCAGCGTGGAGCGCCGAGCCGCCAGCGAGGCGGTCCTGCGCGCCGGCTGCCGCGAGGTGTCCCTGGTCACGCGGAGCCTGTCGGCCGCGGTCGGTTCCGGATTGCCGATTTCCACGCCTTCGGGGAACATGGTCGTGTATCTGGGGGGCGGCGTGTCGGAAGCCTCGGTGATCACGATGAACGGCCCGGTGGTGGCCAACACCATCCGGCTCGGCGGGCGGAAACTGGATGAAATCATCGCCGCGTATATCCGCCGCAAATACGGCGTGGTAATCAGCGACATGGTTGCCGAGGAGGTGAAGCTCCGCATCGG
>JBJYXS010000143.1:0-2695 GCA_046260075.1 Anaerolineales bacterium
CCCCGGGAGGGGTATCCGCAGGTCGATGACCGTTCCGTCGTGTTCGCCGCTGCGGATATCCAGGGCGGCTCCGGCCTGGCGCACCCGCTCGCGCAGGCCGATCAGCCCGTAATGGCCGGCTTTACTTTCGTCGTCGGGATCGAAGCCGATCCCATCGTCGGATATTTCGACCGCCAGCGCGCCGCGGTCGATCCGAATCGCCACCGACGCGCGGCGGGCTTGGGCGTGGCGGGCGATGTTGGTCAGGCCTTCGGAGACCGTCCGCAAAGCCAGTTCCGGGATTCCCCCGGGCAGCGGAGCTTCGACGTCGAAAGCCAGTTCGCACGGCACGCCGGTGGCGGCGGTGAAATGGCCGACCTCGTCGCGGACGGATTCCTCCAGGCTTTCGGGGATTTCCTTGCGCAGCCCGTCGATCGCCCGCCGGGATTCGGCCAGCGTCGCGCGGGCGCGGGTCATCGCCTGTTCGACGATCGCCTGCGCCCGCTCGGCGCGTCCCTGGGCAAGGTGGGAATCCACCGCCTCCAGTTGAAGGATCAACCCGGCCAGGCCCTGGGCCAGGGTGTCGTGCAGTTCGCGAGCCATGCGCTGCCGTTCGCCGGTCAGGGTCAGGTCCTCGATCCGGTCGGCATATTCCGTCAAGGTGCGGTTGGCGGTTTCCAGTTCGGCCAGCAGTTCCTGGGCCCGGATGCGCGCTTCGGCCTGCCGGGAATACAGCAGCACGTACAGGACGACGAAGACGGTGAGGGGCAGGATGGCGGCCGCCCACCAGAGAATCTGGCTCGCCGGCAGCATCCAATAATAGTTGACCGCCGATACGGCGAGGATGGCGGCGACGGCGAGCGCTTTTTTCCGCCAGGAGTCGTTGAACAGGCCCACCGATTCCCCCACCAGGCCGATGTACAAACCCACCATGGCGCCGAGTTCGCCGGCCATCGAGACCAGCGTGAACACGATCGCCGTCTGTATGCCCAAGTACAGCCAGATGCTCCATCTCTTGTTCAGCCACCACACGCTGAGCCAATGCAACCCGAGGTGCACGTTGAACAGCACGGTGAACATCAGCAGGGTCAGCGGCTCGCGGACCCGGGCGGAGGAGGTGACCGTCCACAAGTAGATGAAGGCGAAGACGAAGGTCAGGAACAGCATGAAGGGCCATTCGGAATACGGCCCCCATTCGTCGCGCAGACGGGCGAGAAATCCGCGGATTCGGTTCATGGCTTCATTGTACTGCGTGCGCCGCCCTCGGCTATAGTCCGTTCGGACATTGTCCGAACGGACAGGGTGATATTCGCCGGACGGACGATGTCCGAACGCCGTCCCTGGGGTATGCTGAGCCCATCACAAATACTTTTTGGAGGGCATCATGAAAACCCAAACCAACGTTTCCCATATCGTTTCATTGGCTTTGCGGGGCGTAGCGCTGGCCATGGGGGTGGCCGCGGTGATCCTCGGCATCCTGGGCGCAGTTGAGGTCGAGACGACGGTCGTTCTGCTGGGCATCGGCCTGTTCGCGCTGGCGCTCGACGCCCTGGACCAGGGCAAGGAGGGGTGAAAATGGAAAAAGCCATCCAAGCGCAGGATCTGCGCAAGGCCTTCGGCTCCATCCGGGCGGTCGACGGTGTGAGTTTCGGGGTGTCGCGCGGCGAGATCTTCAGCCTGCTGGGCCCCAACGGCGCCGGCAAGACGACCACCATCTCCATGCTGTGCGGCCTGTTGCGGCCGGACGGCGGCGAAGCCTTCCTGATGGGGCATTCCGTCCAGCGGCAGGCCGTCCAAGCCCGCGCCACCCTGGGTGTCGTTCCGCAGGATATCGCCCTGTATATGGATCTTTCGGCCCGCGAGAACCTGTCCTTTTGGGGGAAGATGTACGGTCTGCGCGGCAAGTCCCTCAAGCAGCGGATCGACGAGGTGCTGGCGGTGATTGGCCTGGCGGACCGGCAGAAGGAGCGTTTGGGAACCTTCTCCGGCGGGATGAAGCGCCGGGTCAACATCGGCGTGGCGCTGCTGCACAAGCCGCCGATCGTGATCATGGACGAGCCGACGGTCGGGATCGACCCGCAGAGCCGGCGCCACATCCTTGACGCCGTCAAGGAACTCCGCTCGCAGGGTACGACCGTGCTCTACACCACCCACTACATGGAAGAGGCCGAGGAACTCTCGGACCGTGTGGCGATCATGGACAAGGGCAAGGTCATCGCCTGCGGCACGAACGCCGAACTGGTGCGCCTCGTCGGCCAGGATACCCGGATCGACCTGACGCTGAACGCCGATTCGGCGGCCGTGCTGGAACCGTGGCGCGCAACCGAAGGGGTACGCGGGGTTTCGGCGGAAGACGGCCGGATCACCGTTCTCGCGGCGGACAGCAACGCCGTCCTGCCGCGCCTGTTCGAAAGCGCCGCCGCCCGCGGTGTGCGTATCGTATCGGTGGAAATTTGCGAGCCCAACCTGGAAGCGGTCTTCCTGCATCTCACCGGAAGAGCGCTGCGGGATTGAAGGGCGGTGGATGATGATGGTTTTGGATGTTGCTGCAAAAGATCTGCTCCGTTCGGCGCGTTCGGTGTTCATCCTGGTCTTTGCACTGGTCCTGCCGCTGCTGACCGCCGGCGTGTTCTACGCGGCCTTCGGCGGCCTGTCGGCGGGTGGCGAGGGGATAGCCATCGGGCCGGCCCGCGTGCTGGTCGTCAACCGGGATCCG
>JBJYXS010000144.1:0-2961 GCA_046260075.1 Anaerolineales bacterium
CAGCCGTAAGCTGTTTCGGGAGATGTTGCCCTCGGCGGAGGTGTTCGTCGATGCCGGTGCGCACATCGGTTTATATTCCTTGCTGGCCGACCGTTTCGGCAGCCCGGAGCTGGCCGTATTTTCCTGCGAACCCGATCCGTATAACCTGCGCGCCTTCCGTTGGAACGTGCGGTCCCACCGCTGCCGAAACGTAAGGCTGATACCGGCGGCCGTCGCCGACAGCGCCGGTACCGATCGTTTCTTGGTCAGCGAAGGCACGATTGGGAGTTCGCTGGTCCTGGGTCGGAAGAAGATCGGCCCTACGCATGTATTACGGGTCGATACCGTCTCCATCGATTACTTATTGAAGGGCGTCTCCTTTACCGCCGTTCTGGTGAAACTGGATATCGAGGGGGCGGAAATCCGCGCCCTGCAGGGGATGACCCGCACGATGCGGCGGGCGGCCCGTGTGGCCGTTCTCTGCGAGGTCAATCCGGAAGCGCTGGAGGCGGGCGGGCGGACCCCCGCCGAACTCGTCGCCGCATTGCGCAAAGCCGGCTTGGAGGTATTCTTCATCTCCGAGGCAGCCGGCGGATTGATCCCGGTCGCCCGCCCCCTGAACACAAAAGGGAATTTACTGGCGATGCGGAACTGGCCGACCGCCAAGGATTGGATCCTTGAACATCCTGCATCTGATTAAGGCTACCGGCATTGCCGGCGCGGAAACGCATCTCCTGACGCTGCTGCCCGCATTGCGCGGGCAGGGCGTGGCTTCCGGCGTGGTGCTGCTGGAAGATCCGCGCCGCCCGCAACACGTTCTCCGCGGGCGGTTCGAACGGCAAAATATAAATGTCCGGTCCCTTCCCATCCGGTGGCACATTGATCCGGCGCTGCCCGCGCTTCTTCGGGAAGTCCTCCGCAATGAACCTTTCGACGTTCTGCATGCGCACCTTCCGCACGGGGAAATCTACGGAGCATATGCCTTGCGGGCCTTCCCGGACCGCCTGCTGGTAATCTCCCGCCACAACGACGACCGTTTCCGACGCTGGCTTCCAATGCGCTGGGTGTTCGGGCCCTCCCTGCGGCGGGCCGGACGGATCATCGCCATTTCACAGGCTATGCGGGCGTTCCTGGTCGATGTGGAGCGGGCGGACGCGGAAAAGGTGGCTGTCGTTCCGTACGGATTGGACGCGGACGCCTTCGCGCGATCGGCGCATCCCGGGATGTTCCGCCGGGAGATCGGCGCGAAGGATGAAGCGCTGGTCGGGTTCGTCGGGCGACTTACGCGGCAAAAGGGGGTCGACGTGCTGCTGCGTGCGTTCGCGCGGGTGGAACGGAAGAATCCGGCGGCACGGCTGATCATCACCGGGGACGGCCCCGACCGGCCGATGCTGGAAGCCCTAACCCAATCGCTGGGGTTGCGGCATGCCGTATTTCTCGGCTGGCGCAATGACGCAGCGAATATCATGGCCGATGTCGACTTGCTGGCGGTTCCCTCACGTTGGGAAGGTTTCGGCCTGGTGACGCTGGAGGCCATGGCGCTCGCCAAACCGGTCGTCGCTTCGCGCGTCTCCGCGCTTCCGGAGATCGTCGTACCCGAAGAAACCGGCCTGATGGTCCGGGCCGGAGACCCCGGCGAATTGGCGGATTCGATCGGTGCGCTGCTGGCGGACCCGCAACGGGCGGCGGACATGGGAAGGGCGGGAAGCGACCGGGTGCGGAGGGAATTCACCGTCGAACGGATGGCGCAAAGGACAGCGAATGTATACCGGAATTTGGTTTCCCTCCCGGGCTAAGAGCATCCGGACTGATCCGGCCGACGGCGGTCCGCGTTTTCCATCGCCTGCTGGTATATAATCCTCCGCGTATCCGACTTCCATGAAAGGTCACATCGAACGCCCGCTTCGGATTGCCATCGTCATCGCACGGCTGAACGTCGGCGGGCCGGCTACGCATGTCATCGGCTTGACGGCCGGTCTTCCGCGCGATCAATTCACCGTGCGGCTGCTGGCCGGCCGCGAGGGCCGCGGCGAAGCCGGGATGCAATACCTGGCGGAGGAAATGGGGATCAAGCCGGAATCGGTGCCGGAACTTTCCCCTCGCCTTGGGCCGGCGGACATCCTGGCGTTCCTTCATCTGCTGCGGATTTTCCGCGCATGGAAGCCGGATGTGGTCCACACCCATACCGCGAAGGCCGGCGCGGTGGGACGTGCGGCCGCCCGTTGTGCGGGGGTGCCGGTGGTGATCCATACCTTCCATGGTCACGTCCTGCGCGGTTATTTTTCCCCGCCCGTGGAGGCGTTCTTCCGTTTGATCGAACGCTGCCTGACGCGGATCACCGACCGGATCGTTACCTTGAGTCCGGCTCTCCGCGACGATCTGGCGTCGATGGGCATCGCCCGCTCAGGGAAGATTTCGGTTGTGCCCCTGGGCATGGACTTGATGGCACTCCGGGATGGTGCGGGGCGCCGTGCCGAATTGCGGGACGAGCTGGGTATCGGTCCGCGGCAACCGCTGGTGGGAACCGTCGGCCGCCTGGTGCCCATAAAGAATCACCGCCTTTTCCTGAAGGCGGCGCGAAGCATGGTAGACTCGGTAAGTCCGGTCGGCTTTGTCATTATCGGCGACGGCGAATTGCGCGATTCGCTCAAGGCGTACGCCGTCCAATTAGGGATTGCCAAGCGGGTGCATTTTCTGGGCTGGAAGAAAGATATGGCGCCGGTGTATGCGGCGATGGACTTGTTTGCATTGACATCGGATAACGAGGGAACTCCGGTGGCCGTGATCGAAGCCATGGCCGCCGGAGTGCCTGTGGTGGCGACCGCCGTGGGAGGCGTGCCGGACATTGTCCGGGACGGCGAAACCGGGCGGTTGGTGCCGCCGGGAGATCCCCGGGCGATGTCACGGGCATGGCGGACGGCTCTGAGTGAGAAAGCGGAGTCGGAACGCATGTGCGGCCAGGCCCGCCGAGAAGTGGAACGG
>JBJYXS010000145.1:0-6753 GCA_046260075.1 Anaerolineales bacterium
CGGGGTAAGCCAATTCCAGCAAGCGGACGTAGTCCGCCGCGTCCGAAGGCCAGTATCCGGTGAATTCTCGTTCGATGCCGTAATGGTGCACGGGATACAACAGCCCGGGGGCGTCATTCCGCCCGTCGCCGTCGTAGCGTTCCACGAACCGTCCGACGAAGCCGGCGTAGGCATCGAGGTACTGGTCCTTCGGGAAAGTGTTCCCCGGATTCATGAGTGAGGGAGGATTCGCGGACGCCCAGGAAGATTCCGCCGTGATGAGCAGTTGGATGCCGGAAAATCCGGCGTACTGGTATTCAATAACCAAATCGTCCAGCGGCCCCCAATCATACACGCCGGGTTCGGGTTCCAAGTCGCCCCACAATCCGAAGATCGGCTGGGGTTTGGCGTAGGTCAGCCCGGTAGGGGCGTAGGCATCCGCCAAGCCGGGAATGGCGTATTCGAGCGCGATGGTGAAGGCCGAATCGCCCGCGTTCATCGGAGTCTCCCGGCGGATGGGGGTGGTGCGGGCTGTCGGTGTAAAGGCTACGGGCGTCTGCCCGCACGCCAGTGCGGCCAGAAAAAGCGACACGATCAAAAGGGAGAACCGTTTCATCGCTACCTTTTTTTCTTTTCCGGATCGCTCCCCACGAAGTCGAGTCGCCCGCTGCCACATGGATTGTTTCCCGGGATGCACGCCGATTCCGTACTACTTCGCCTGTTCGAACATCCGCGCGGCGGGGCATCCGGCTTCGTACTGTCTGCAGTGTTTGCATGCCAATGACCCGCGGACAAAGCCGTTGCCCACGGATGAGAGGAAGAACAGGAGCACAACGGCGGCCAACACGGACCACTCGAATCCGGCGATCAACCGGATGATGCCCCCCAGCACCGGAATGATCAACACCAGCATGTCGGGCAGCAGGTCTTTCCAAGTCGGTTTGCGCCGGGCGAATTTCGCCGGATCGCCCCGGGAGAACAGGAAAGAGCATATTTTCCCCTTCCCGAACCCGCAGAGTTTTCCGTAGTAATAGCAGTTCACGCAGCTTCCCCGGTATAGTTGAAGCTCCACAAAGGCACAATACCCCAAATACATCACCGCAAAGAGGATCCCCCACTGGGCCAGAATATACGCACCGGCGGCGTAGACGGCCAGCGACAGCGCCCCGGCAACGGCGATCATTGCGAGCGGATAGTTATCATATCTCGTCGGCATAAGCCCTCCAGAAATGAAGCGGCGGTCCGTCCCCCCTTTCCGATTCCCGGTGTTCTGGGCCCCGATGGGCCTGCGGGCGCACGCAGCGTCAGTGCGCCGCCAGCCAAGACGCCAGCGGTTCCCGCACGTCCACATTTCCCTCCGGAAGCGCATCTTCGTAGGCCGCGCAAACCATCCCCTGGAGCGCCCCGATGCGGCGGTTTGCCGGAACGTCATCCTGCAGATGCAGAGGATAGCTGTACTCGGGCGGGAGGATCCGGATTCGACCCCATTCTACTTGCTCGGACGCCAGCGCGCTGAGGACCGCCTGGTGCAGGAAGATCCGGTGGAGGTCGTCACCGCAGCAGCGCGCCTGAAAATCCCCGTCCGAGACCATCCGCCGGAAGCATTCCCGCCACGTGCGCAGGATACCGCATGCGGGCCGGATGGAAAAACAATGGGTGTTGAAGTACGGGCGGAGGATTTGCCCGTCGACGAAGGATTCGACCCGGCCGGCGGCCTTACCGCCCCCCGCCGCGCGGTAGATGCCATCCCAGAATTCGTCGGGGGGTTCCCCGGCGGCGGAACCGACGTTGCGGATGTGTACGGGACGGAACGCCGCGTCGTGCGCAGCATCCAGATCGAACAGATCGGGCGGATTGACGAACAGGCAGCTTGGGCTCGACCAGGCCAACGCGCCGGCGAACGATTGTGCCTTTTCCTCCGCCAGGGCGCAGGCGAAAACTTTTTTCGCAAACGGGTATCCGCGGCAATCCTCGCCGACCGCGAGGGGAACGACCTCGACATCCCTCAGGGCGTCCAGTCCCCCGGCCGATGCCGGACGGCCGGCGAACACCCACACCGGGCTGCCCCGGGCGTCTCCGCCGAACGAGCGCAAGCTTTCGATCATCCGCCGGGCGCGCCGCATGTCAGCCTGCGAATCGACTACCGTCGCAAACACCGGTGGCGGGCCGGTGCGCAAGCGATAGTTTTGCATCATGCCCTCCATTGTTTTCCGATCGGCGGACGATATCACCGGTTCGCCGCGTACAGCATGTCTTCGTATACCGTATCGTCGATCGGAAAATTCAAGGCTTTGAATTCCCCGCGCAAATCGGCGGAAAAAGCATACGAAAGAGCCGCGACCATCCACGTCGCCCGGAACGCCTCGGCGGCGGGCGAATTGGCGTATTGTGAATATCGGTCGGACCAATCCGGGTTGAACAGCTGCAACATCGCCATCATCCGCTTGAGCGGCTCACGGTATCCCTCCCCTTTTTGCTCGGCCTGTTCGCAGAACATGAACGCGATCGCCTTATAGACACCGAGGGTTTCATCGTCCCCGGTGTCCGGATCATCCCATGCGGCAAACGGGGAGTCCGCCGTGCGGTATTGCTCATATCGGAAGCGCGTGTCATCCATGGCTACGTACGCATCCTGCCGGATTTCAAACGCCAGCCCGTCGCCCAAGCCGAACCCCTCGGCGTTGTTCAATATTTCATACGCCGTGGCGAGGGAGAATATCGTGGCCATCGCCTCGGCGTAGACCGACCTTGCGGGGCCTTCGATCTTCTCGCCGATAGCATATGCCGCCGGGGTGTTGAGCGTGAAGTTGTGGCCCATTTGGTGGAAGAACGCGGCGTATGGAATGTATCCGCTCAATTCGCTGTCGCCTGCGATGATGCCGGCGGGATCGGAATCCCAGATCACATAAATCCCGGGGAAATCCGGATCCCGCAGCACCACTTGGCGGAAACCGCCCCCATGCGAAGAAACGTTCCCGTTTGTGAAATCGTTTTGCAGATACGCGGCCAGCGAGAACACGTATTCCATGACTTCATGGGAGACGCCCTCGCCGGAGAAAAATCCGTCCTCGAAAAATGTCAGGCTGTCCGGCACGTGATGCAGCCGGCTGGTGATGACCTGCTTTGTATCGGGTATGCTGACCTTCAAACCTTCGGGCAGCGGGATGGGCTCGATGGCGATCGGAGCAAAGCGCACCAGCAGTTCAACCTCTCCGGTCTCGTTGTCGGAATAATGGGCGGTGACCTTTACAATATAATTCCTCCCGCGGTCCGCATACGTGTGTTGAAAGGGAAACCACGCCTGGGAAATCATCCCATCCCCCCATTCCACTGTGAACGGGATCTCCGGCCTCCGCGAATCGCCGCCGTTGATGACCACCTTCCCGGTATCCGGGTGGAGTTCCTCCACCGCCATTTTCAGCGTGGAGGGCCGGCCCGTCAGCTGCTTCCGGAAATTAAAGGGGGCGGGTTCCGACGCATAGGACGGGAAATTAGTGGGCGTTCGGGCGACCGTGGGCGCCGCCTCCGGCTCCGGAGACAGTTTCCCGGTCGATGTTTCCGCCGCCGGCAAGAGAGTTGCCCCGTCCGCTTCCGCCGCCGAAGTACAGGACGCCAAGACCAGCACCGGTATCCACAACAACACCCACTTCCGCATACCACCCATGAAATGCCTCCTCCCCATAGCTAATGAATATTGCCCATTGCCGTCACCGGCTCATCGCAGCAGGGCCGAGGCGCACCACAAGATCGGAGCCTGGCCGTGCAGGTCGCCCCGGACGCGCGGACGCTCGAGGTAATAGGCCATGGAGGTCCCCGTGGGGGTTCCCGCGCACACGTCGCCCAGGTTGCCTTTCCGGTCGAGGCGCTGCGCCAGCCCCTGCCAGGCATCCCGCGCCGCCCGGCTGAAGGGCCCGCGGTCCAGCCAACCGTGCTTCACACCGGTGATCATCGCGAAGGCAAACATCCCCGTGCCAGAACCTTCCGGCCAGGCTTCGGGCCTGTCCAGCAGTTGGCGCCACATGCCGTCCGGGCCCTGCAGGGGCAACAGTGCGTCCATCAGCTTCCGGTATCCCGCGAGGATGCGCTCGCGCCGCGGATGATCTTCGGGCAAGGCACGCAGCAGTTCCGCCGTCCCGGCGGCCATCCAGCCGTTGCCGCGGCTCCAGTAGAACCGCGCGTCGGGGGCGTGGAAAAAGAGGCCTTCCGGCTGCTGAAGCCGGTCGAGGTAGGCGGCCATGGCCAGCGCGGCCCGGTCGAGGTAGCACGCATCCTGCGTCGCCCGGTAGGCCTGCACCTGCAGCACGGTGATCATGTACATGTCATCGATCCAATAGCGGGCGTCGGCGGTGATGCCGTCCGGCGTGGTCGATTCCCACTGCCCGTCGGCGAAGCTTAAGCCCAGATCAAAGCATTTACGGTCCTTCATCTGAATGTAGATTTCGAGGGGCACCGCTCCGAACACCCGGAAATCGACGTGCGCCTCCCGGGAAATTCTTTTCGATCCCTCGGGGGAAAGCAACGGGGCGATTTTCCGGATCAACCGGTCCTGAAGGCCGATTTCCCCATAGAGCCGGGCGAAGGTCAGCGCGCCGTACCAGGTGCAGACTTCCGGGTAGACGATGAAGGAACCGGGCTGTCCGATCGGATACGCGGTGAAGTTCTCGGCGACCCGCCGGCCGATTTCCTGCGGCGACGCCCCGGCCGGCCAATCCCGGAATTCCCCGTTTCTTGCAGCCTCCGGCTTGGAAGGCCGTTTTGCGGCGGCCGGTCTTGTTTTTTTTCTGGAGGACATATCCGGATCTCCTATCGGCGGAGCATCCGCCGGATGGATTATTTCGCCCCGGGGGATCGCTTTTCTTCCGGCGCGAAGAACGGATCGCACAAGGAAATCCGGATTCAGATCTCCCTGTGCGAAAGGAGCAATCCAACGACGGACAGCCCCACCAGTGGAATGTGCAGCACGCCGACCCAGAAAAGATCCGGCTGGTAGAGGAATTCCAGCCACAGGTTGCCGATCCCGATCAGCAGGCCGAAGGTGGCGGAAACGAACAGCAAGAGGCCGTCAACTTCCGGAAAACGGTAAATCATCACCGACAGGGAGACGATCGTCAGCATGCAGAACGTCAGCGAGGAGCCGGAGGAAAGGAAATACCGCAATTGGAGATCCGGAAGCCGGGTTTCCGGATGGACCGGCTGCCACAGAGCCAGCAGGGCGAACGGCAGGAGGGCGAACAGCCGCCTGGGATCGGCTCGCGGCTGCACGGCGCGGCCGTCCGTCAGGAATTCCCGCAGCCACAGTCCAGCCGTCAGCAGAGCGACGATCAGGATCGAAACCGTAACGGAAAAGCCGTAGCGGTCCGATACCGACACGTTCTGCAGGATCCCGGCCAGCAGATAGGCGGCGGAGAGGAACAGGGAAAACGGCCTGTAGAACAAGGCGCCGCGGAACAGGACGCCGGCCAGAAGCAGGAGGGCCAGGCCGTTCGCGAAGGGAAAGAGCGGCGCGCAATCCCTTCGAACGGAATGGATCAGGATGTACGCGGTGATCTCCGGGACGCGGAAAAGCTCGAATCCCCTGGATGCAAACGGGGGGACGGTCAGCAGCGCGCAGGCCGCCAGGAAGATCGCCGCCGGTTTTCGAGTTATGGCACTTCGCAATTTCCCGATCATTCGCTTCCCCATCCGCCGCTCCGCCGCAATGTCCCATAGCGACGGCCGTGAACGCCCGCCGAACAACCGGTCAGGCGAAGGCGGCGATCGCGGCCAGGATTCCACAGATGACCAGCTGGATCACGCCCGCCTTCACATGGCCCCGGAAGTGATGCGAAAAATCCTTGTAATCACTCTTTGCCGATCCCGGGATAACCACGAAGGCGGGAGTGATCCTGCTGATAATCAGCCAATCCAAGAGCAACACATCTCCAAGGTTGGCCAGAAGAACCAACACAAACACGTTGAGAAAAGCCGTCCCGAAAGCGATCGAACCGCCGAGTGCGGCCTTCAGGGTGAACACCGAATAGACCGGAAAGCCGAAGGTGAATGCCATCCAGGGCAGGCCCAAAACGGCCGCGGCAATCCGCTCCGTTTTTGTTTGCGGCGGGACTTTCTTCCGGACGGCTTCGGGATAATCCGCATACCCCCAGATGCGCGGGCTCGCCGCGATCATCAACAGGAAGAGATACCCGATGACGACGGCGAAGTAGAGAACGCCGTGGTATAGGATGTGCGCCGCTATCATGCCTTCCTCCCGTCCGCCCGGCGGACCGTGCTCCTCTTTTCCGGCGGATCGCCGCAGACTGTCACATGCCATGCGAAGCCCCGGCGCCGGCCGGTTGATGCATGCGGATCGGATCATACCACTCGCAATCATCCGGCGGATGGCATTAATTATATGAGCTATCCTGTTTCCAAGGAGTTGCGGTACGGTTACCGTTTCGTCACAACCGCCCGCTCCCGCCGCAACGGCCCTCCCGGCCCTTCGGCGGGCAGGAAAAAACATCCCGCCGCCTTCCGGCGGCGGGATATCCCCCTGTAGGACGGCCCCCTCCTCCTACCCCATCAACCGTTCGGCGATGCCGATCAGTTGCGCGAGTTCGCGGACATCTCCATCCTCTGCAAGGCTTTCCATCAGGCCGTACGCCTTCTGGTCCAGCATCCACAACTGGCCTTCCGACGACCACGGACTGCGGCGCAGGATCTCGGCGAACTGAGTCACCACCGCCGCCAGCTGATAATGGGGCGAGGCGGCTTCGAAACTCGGCGCCAGATCCCAGG
>JBJYXS010000146.1:0-2709 GCA_046260075.1 Anaerolineales bacterium
TGACCCCGTAATAGCGCAGCTTCCCCTGCGCCGCCAGGTCGTCGAGCACGCCGAATACCTCCGGCCGGTAATACACCTCCGGCGGCGGGCAGTGCAGTTGCAGCAGGTCGATGGCCTCCACGGCGAGGTTTTTCAGGCTGCGCTCGACGAACGCGGTCAGGTTCTTGCGGTTGTAGCCCGCCGTGGTGTGCGGATCGAGCCGGCGGCCGGCCTTGGTGGCCACGTAGAACGGGTCCTTGCGTTCCCTGCGCAGCCGGGCCAGCAGCCGTTCGCTGCGCCCGTCGCCGTACACATCGGCGGTGTCGAAGAAATTCACCCCCAGATCGAGCGCCCGGTGCAGAGCGGCTAGCGATTCCGAATCGTCGACCTTCCCCCAGGTGCCGCCGATCGCCCAGGCGCCGAAGCTGACGGCCGAGACCTTCCAACCGGTGCGTCCCAATTCGCGGTATTGCATGGCAACCTCCTTTTCGTCATCCCCGCGCGGTTCCAGCGGGAACCCAGCGTCTTTTTATTTCAGACGAAGATATGCATAGGAGATCCTGATGGATCCCCGTCCGGAGCACCCCCGTTCCGCGGAGGCCGGCGCGCTGAAGATAGGTTTCATCCTCAATCATCCACCACCTTCCACACCTCCCAGCCTCCCTCCCGGTACACCAATTCGCAACCGGGAATTCCCGCCCCCGTTCCGGGGAGTTCCGCGGGACCGACCAGGACGTACGCGGCGCCGGTTTGCTGCAGCGCGGCCAGCCGTTCGGCGTCGGTTCGGGCGCCGTCCAACACGGCATCGGCGAGGATCTGCTTTTCTCCGGCGTGCAGCGTTTCGGGCCCGTGGCCGATGAACGACCGAAGATCGGCATACGCCGGAAGGGCATTGCCCGCATCGAACCCGCTCAGGACGACCGCGCCGGAATCGATGTTGGCGTCCAGCCAGGCCAGCGCGCGGACCGCCTCGACGCGGAGGAAGACCGGTTCGGAGGGGGATGCGGAACGCAGCATCGCCCCGCCCAAGAAGAGGACAGCCGCCGGAAGCATGAGCGCCATCCCAATCACGAAGGCGGCGTTTCTCGCCCGGCCGGCCAGTTTGCGCTCGACCCAGAACAGAGCCAGCACGATCAGCGCCATCCAGAATCCATCCGCCAGGCGGCGCTGGACGGTGAACGGCAGCCGGATCAGCAGCGGGAAGACCGCCATCCAGCCGATCGGCAACAGCCAACGGTCATCCTCCCGCCATGCCAGGATCGCGCCCGCCAGCGCCGGAAGAAGCAACACGCCGTATGACAGAACATACTCCCACAGGGGAGGCGACGGGAGCGTGTTCTGGGCGCTCCACTGGCGCAGGACCGGATCGACGGTGAAGGAGATCGCGGAGTAGAGCATCGGCGGTAGCGAGAGCGCCACGGCGGCCAGCGCCCGGATCAACGCGGCGCGTCCCGAATCGGCGGCGCCCTTCCGGAGCCATCGGCTGCGCAGGAACATCCCTCCAATGGTGACGGCCATCACCGCCCAGGCGACGGCTACGGCGATCGGTTGGAACAGCCAACAGAGGGCCAGCGCGAGCCCGATCCGGAACCCTCGGCGTTTCGATTCCGTCGCCGGAGCGGGTTCGATGAACCAGGCCAATGCCAGCAACAGCAACGCCCGCGCGGCGGCCAGGTGCGGAAGCCCGAACAAAGATAAAAATCCGAACGCCTCCGGCGAAGCAAATTCCAGCGGGTAGGCGCTGCGGGCCAGGAGGATCCACCCGAACCCGCCGCCGAAGGCCGCCGCGGCAAGCCCCCAGCGGCGCAGCGGAATGCTTTCCAGGAAGGTTGATAAAAAACGATAGACCGCCAGAAGCATTGCAATGCCCGCTGCGATGCGGGCCAAGTGGAAGAGCGCCACCAATTGAACGTGCATCGCCGTCCCGCCGGCAAGTTTGCCCAGCAGCAGATACGGCAGGTAGATCAGCGCCCCGTTCTGCGGTTCGGATGTATAGGGAATGCGGAACAGCCACGCGCCCTCGGCGCCCATGCGCATATCGGCGATGTAGGAATTTCCGTCCTCCGCGCCGAACAGGAAACCGCTGAAGCGCCAATCCCCGTCTTGCGAGGAATAGGCGAGCAGATATGGAAAGGTCAGGATCACCGCCGTGACGGCCGCGAAGGCTGCCGCCCAGCGCCACTCCGCCCGGCTTACGCGGCCCATCGCCACACACCCATCAACGCCAGCAAGGCCAGCGCGGTGACGGCCAGTCCGATCTGAAAGAGAATCGGATCGTAGCACATCACCACCTCATGTTCCCCCGGTCCGATGTCCACCGCCCGCCACCAGCCGCCGACGGTCAGGATCTCTGCGGAATCGCCGTCCACCGTCGCCCGCCAAGCCGGATAGGCGGCTTCCGAAATCACCAACAAACCGGGACCCGCGGCGCTCAACGTCATCCGGTTCGGACTCTCGGCGACAATTTGAGTCCGGCGGCCGTTAAGCGCATATTCCCAATTTTCCGGATCTTCCGCCACCCAAGCCCGCGGCGCGGCCAGGAGGTTGGTATAGACCATGACGCCGCCGGCTTCCCGCCCGAGGCTGAGCATCGCATACGGGAGGTCGAAGGCGGAGGCGATATATCCGACGTTGAGCAATCCCAGCCGCTCCAATTGAAGGGACGCATCCCGGTTGTCGCTCTCCGGATGGCCGGTCGCGAACGCCGGCAGGGTCACGGCGTACACCTCC
>JBJYXS010000147.1:0-2104 GCA_046260075.1 Anaerolineales bacterium
GCGATATCCTGGAGTTGCAGCATAGTTCCTCCTTCAGGGAAAAGGAGCCGGCGGATTAATCATACCCCAAAACCATATACGTATAATCACGGGAAAAGTGGCCCGGCGGCCGGCGGCGTCGGGATTTCCGGTATACTGCCCTCCAGCGGAGTGGATCATGTCGATATGTTTTCATCCGGCTCTGTTCGACGCCGACCGGTTCGAATCCTTGAAAAAGGGGGATATTTTGCGGAGGATCCGGTCGTCCATCGTCCCAGGCAGACATTTTCCCGGCGCCATCGACGGCTACGACATCATCAGCTTCCGGGTGGAGGAGGATACCTCCCGGCCGCTCGGAAGCATCGTCGACTACCTCTTCGAACATCTGCCGATCGAGAACGCCGACCATCCGGATCTCCCCAAGATGATCCTGCTGTTAGGCCGGATGACCGAGCGGTATGGCAACCTGGCGGAGCAGACCGATAATCTCTACCTCGGATACCTCTCCGCCGAGGAAGTCACCCTGCTGCGCAGCCAACTGGAACGGTGCCGGTACGATACGTATCAGACGATGACCGAAAGGGCTGCGATGGTGAAGATCCTTATCGTAGCCGAGCGCCACAAATCCGGGCTGATCCTCTCCCAGCAGTAGGCGGCTGTCCGGTGTTCTGTTTTTCGGGGAAGGATTGCGGAGGATCTCCGCAGGTCACCGTTTCGGGGCGGAGGATCGAAATTCCCGGAGGAGATCCTCGATGTTCGTTTGGAGCAGATCCGCCGCCTGCTGGTATCGGCCCGCCGAAGATCCATAGGGATCCGGAACATTCCAGATCCGCAAATCCTTATGGCGCGGATGCGCGGAGGAAAACAGGGCGCCGACCTCGCGGTCCAGCGCGATCACCGTATCGAAGGCGTCCGGATCGACGGAGGAAACGTTCCTCGCCCGGTGCGCGGTGATATCCACCCCCCGCCGCTTCATCTCCAGAACGGCCAGCAGCGAAGGATTCGCCCCATCCACGGCCCGTACGCCGGCGCTTTCCGCCTTGAAGGATCTGCCGGGGGCCGCCTCATTGAAGAACCCCGCCGCCATCGGACTCCGGCAAAGATTGCCGAAACAAATAAAGAGCACCTTCCGTACCGTCATTTCTTCCCTGCCTTCGCCTGCGCATCCAGAACGCGCCGCACTTCAGCCGCCAACTTCTCCCAGGCAACGATTTGTTTTTTATCCGATGTTCGCAGCTTGAACTCCACACCGCCCCCGCGGAGCGAGCGTTCGCTGACCGTCAACCGCAGCGGGAATCCCATCAAATCGGCATCCATGAACTTCACCCCGGCGCGCTCGTTGCGGTCATCGTAAAAGACCTCCCATCCCGCCTCCTGCAGCATCCGGTACGCCCGCTCCGATTCCTCTTCGCAGCCCAACCCCACCAGGGCCACCTGGAACGGCGCCACGGAAAGCGGCCAGGTCAATCCCAAATCGTCGTGATGCTCTTCCGCGATACAGGCAAGAAGACGGCCGACACCGATACCGTAGGATCCCATCCAGACGGGAAGGCTTCGGCCTTCCGCATCCCGGAAGCGGCATGCCATCGACTCGCTGTAGCGGGTGCCAAGCTGGAAGATATTGCCGATTTCCACGCCGCGCCGGGCGCGCATCGCCGCCCAACATTCCGGGCAGGGATCGCCGTCGCGCGCGGCGGCGATATCGGCGGTGATGTCGGCCTGGTAATCGCGCCCACAATTGACGTTGCGCAGATGATACCCCTCCCGGTTGGCTCCCGCCACCAGGTTGGGGCTGACGGCGACCGAGTCGTCAACGACGATCCGGGCTCCGTCGATTCCGATCGGGGAGGCATAGCCGGGCACTGCGCCGCATGCCCGGATTTCTTCCTCCCGCGCCGGACGCAACACACCGGCGCGCACCGCGTTGGCCAGTTTGGTTTCGTTCACCTCCAGATCGCCGCGGATGACGGCAAAGACCAATTGTTCGCAAGCATCCTCCCCGCCCTCCGGAGGAACCGCCATGAAAAACACCGCCTTGGCCGTCCGGCCGGATGGAATGTTCAGGAACGCCGCAAGATCCTCGATCGATTCGACGCCGGGAGTGGCCACCTCCTCGATCGGAAGC
>JBJYXS010000148.1:0-6873 GCA_046260075.1 Anaerolineales bacterium
GCCCTCCGTTGAGGTTTCTTATGATCCGACCTACGGCTATCCACGCCATATCTCGATAAATCCGTACACCGAACCGTGCTGCCAGGGTTATGCCGTCGAAATTAGCAACTTTCAAATAATCCCTGACGAGACGGCGACACAAACGACTCGCCCTCCGCGGATGATTTGCACACAATACCACGGTATTGGCGTGGACGAAATGGCGGCGTTGTCCGACACGCTTTGGGTGGCGGATTGGCACTCCATTCGTCAGCTGGATGCGCAATCGCTGAAAAAAGAAAAGATCATTGAGTTCCCCGAATCCTTCATGGATCCCCGTTTGCTTTTCGTTACCGAAAACGGCGTATGGGTGGACGGGTTGATTAATTGGATGTATTACGATGGAACTGAGTGGACTTTATTCGAGTCGTATCGTGGCGTATCCATCGATGAAATTGCCCCTTCCATTCACCATTCACAGGACGGCCGATACTGGTTTTTAACCCGTGAGTTCCTGCTTGTATACGATCCCGCCCGGCAATCCGTTCAAGCCTATGTTCAGGATCTCCCCAGACGGGATCCGGACAGCCATGACAGGTTTGTCGTTGCCGAATACAATGGCGATCTTTTCGGGGCGCGGGTGGCTGCCGATATGAGCCCTTCCGTGGCGTTTCCTCACGGCTGGGCCATCGTCTTTGACGAAACACTGGCCGTCCGGCAGCTTAAGGAAATGCCTTTTATGTCGCCCGCCGAGTATGCCGGCCTGGCCGTTGGCGCGGATGGTTCCATATGGACCGCCGATGCCGGCCATGTCAGCCGCTTCAATCCGGTGACGGAACAGTGGATAAACTATGACCCGCGGTACCAAGATCCGGCGCTGCAAATGCTGATGGATCTGGCGGCGGCTCCGGATGGAAGCATTTGGCTTACCGACGGGCGTTATGTGGTGCATGTCGTTCCGCTGTCGGCGACAACCAATGAATCTCTTTGGGAGAACTATGATTCGAGGGACGGTTTTAAGGAGGGTTCAGCGTATCGGATCGGCATCGGTATCGACGACACGATATGGATCGGCGGGAGTGAAGTCCTAAATAAATGCAGATTACTCTCGGTGGAATCTCTACTTCCCCCGGAAGTTGAAATCGCAATTCGGTTTTCGATCGCGCCCGATACATGGTCTGGCCGGTCGGGATGACAGCCGACGCGAATATCCCAAAATACCAATTGCTCTTTCCGGGGCGCTTCCGGGAACATATGGGGGGATGTCGTGTGCACTGGAAGGTGATGATATGGCCGATACCTTGAGAGGTCAAATCAGCGAGTTGATCCGCCGGAAAACCCCTCAGCATCTGATCGCCGCCGTCGAACAATCGGTGAAGGAATCGCTCGTATTGACAACCGCCAAGCAACATGAGGATCGGATGGCGGTGGGAACATCGAAGCTTGGCGGCCGGCCCGATCTTCCGTCTGAAATTCGGTGGCCGGATTGGAATGGAAAGCCGCTTTCTTTCATTGCGCAGATTAATCTGTCGGACCTGCCCTCGCTGGAATGCTTGATCGTTCTACCGAAGGATGGAATCCTGAGTTTCTTTTATTCCGCGGAACAGGAAACATGGGGATTCGACCCGAACGACAAAGGCAGCTGGCGGATCTTGCACTTCGGCGGGAAGAATCTGGATCGCCGACCTTTTCCGCCGGATCTTCCGAAAATGGGCATGTACAACGCTTGCCGCTTCGGTTTTCAGGCGGCTTACACGCTCCCGAACTGTGAATCGCCGCATATCGATCTCGAATACGGGCGTGATCGGTCGGAGGGAATCGATCAATATATGGATTTGTTGGCTAGCTTTGACCGGCTGGCCGGCGGGCGCCCATCCTGCACCCACCGGTTTTTTGGCCGCCCGGACCAGATACAAGGGGATATGCTGCTGGAGGCCCAATTGGCTTCCCATGGTCTCTATTGCGGGGATCCGTCCGGTTATCAGGACCCAAGACGAAAGGACCTGGAACCCGCTGCGATCGATTGGCAATTGCTGCTGCAAATCG
Source organism: Anaerolineales bacterium (assembly GCA_046260075.1). GTDB lineage: Bacteria > Chloroflexota > Anaerolineae > Anaerolineales > RBG-16-64-43 > JAFGKK01. The sequence goes on from JBJYXS010000148.1 coordinate 2,026, forward strand.
ATTCGGACGATAACGCCGGAATGATGTGGGGAGACATGGGCAGGATCTATTATCTGATGACCTTGGAACACCTGAAGAACAAGGAATTCGACGCCGCGTGGATGACTCTCCAGTGCACGTAACGCCGCCCGGGTTTCCGCCTGACAAGCGCGCGCCGTCCGGCGCTGCGTCCGACCCTGCTGCGAACACATGGGCGCAGCCCAATCTGCGCTGCGGCCGATCCCTCCTTTACGGTATATTGCACGGGACACTTCACCGCTTTACAACCTGCCAACTTCCGGAGGTGAAGGCGTCCTACTCCGCCGGGACGGGCGGAGGGCAGCCTTGGGTGTAAGGGATGGAATGCCATGCCTGATCTTGAGGATCTATTCTCCGAAATGGAAAGGCTTCATTCCTGGGAAGCCTGCTCCAATCCCGGTGCGGTCGCTGATCTCGAGCAGCGCCTTGGCTGCTCCTTCCCCGATGACATCAAGGCCTTCCATCGAAGGTATGACACCGTCAGGCTCTTTGCCGATGAATGCGGTGATGCGCCGTATCGCTTCGTTCCGGCCGGCGAAATCCACCCGGCCCGAAAAGATGTTTATGGTGAAGATGCGGATGCGTGGGGGCCCGGGACATGGCTGACGGTGTGCGATGTGCCGGACGGCAACTGCATCGCCGTCGATATCGCATCGCAAGACGGAGAGTAGTGCAATTACATCGACTGCTTTCACGAAACCTTCGCGATGCCGGGTCAGTCCAACATCGTGGCCCGGTCCTTCGCGGAATTGCTGGATCGCTCGTTGCGCGGGGGCGCGCGCCTTTATTGGCTGCAGGAAGGCTTCGCCGGCTATGGCGACGGCAGGCCGCTTTCGCCCGAGAACGCGGCGATTCGGATCGGCAATCCGGAAGCCCCGCGGAAGGGATGGCTTGTGGAGTTCACTGTTAACCACACTTGGCACCGCAAGTTCTTCGGCGACGATGAATTCGGCGGCAAAGAGAAGGCCTATGATGCGGTAAGGCGTTACATTGAAGAACACGGGAAGTAATCCACGGCGCCTTACGGAAAGCAGGTGAGCGGTGAATAACCTCGAACAGCCCATCGCTGTCGGGCGTACGGCGGAAATATATGCCTATGACGGCGGGAAGGTTATTAAACTCTTCTTCCCGGCCGTACCGATGCCGTGGATCGAAAGGGAAATCGACATCGGCCGGTATCTGCTAACAACATCCTTGCCCGTCCCTGCGGTTTACGAAAGGGTGAAAGCCGGCGGTCGCATAGGGATTGTCTATGAGAAAATCGAAGGCCCGTCGCTCCTGGATGAATTGGCGCGCAAACCATGGAACGCCGTGCCGTATGCGCGCCTCTTGGCCGGTCTGCATGCGCAAGTTCATGAGGTGACGGCTCCGGAGGATCTGGAGACGCAGCGGGATTGGGCGAGAGGGGGAATTCCCGAGACGGAGAAGCTGCCGAGCCAATTGCGGAAGAGAATTCTCCATTTGCTGGAAACCCTGCCGGACGGCGGCCGTCTGTGCCATGGGGATTTTCATCCCGGGAACATCATCGTAAGGAGCCGGGGTCCGGTGATCATCGATTGGATGACCGTTTCCAAGGGCACGGCCTGCGGGGATGTGGCCCGCACGGCAATCATCCTGGAAGCCGCAACGGTGCCGCCGGGAACGCCGATGCGTTGGCTCCTGGAATGGGTCCGCAAATTGTTCCGGACGACCTATCTCAAGGCCTATTTTCAATTGCGGCCGGCGGAACAGAATTTATTTCCCGCCTGGAGCGCCGTCATGGCGGCCAATTTTCTTGCCGATGCAAGCCTTCCGGAGGAGGAAAGCCATCTGACGGCGATTGTCGAACGCAGCGCCGGGGCAGCGGCGGGCGGCTGACATCCGCTGGAATCGGCAGCGTCTTCGGCGTCCCATGGCTGCGATTTTCCCATTTGATTTTGGGGTAAGGGTAAAGTTGGCAATGGCAGTACAATTCATGCGGGCGGGTGTTTTTTCGTTATGCAAATTCCATCTTTCTCCCGTGAACAAGGGTTTTTTATTTACCTCCGGACGGGAATAGACTCTGGAAATGAAACGGAAAGGCGGTGACGGGGATGAGCAAAGGAAAGGAAATGAAAGCGAAAGAACGGGAAGAGCTGCTGGAAGCAGTAAAGGACCGTTTTATAAAACACATGAACCGTCATAAGGGCCATGAATGGGGCAAGGTGCAAGTACGGTTGGAAGCCGGTACGGAAAAACTGTGGTCTCTCCGGGAAATGGAGAGAACCGGCGGCGAACCGGACGTTGTCGGTTATGATGAAAAGACGGGCGAATACATTTTTTACGATTGTTCGGCGGAAACGCCGGAGGGCCGCAGGAACGTCTGTTACGACCGCGAAGCGCTGGAAGCCCGGAAAGAACATAAACCGAAAGACTCCGCCATGGGGATGGCGGCTGCCATGGGTATCGAGATGCTGACGGAAGATCAGTATCGGGAGTTGCAGCAACTCGGCGCCTTCGATACGAAAACGTCCAGCTGGCTGAAAACACCTCCCGGAATCCGGAAACTCGGCGGCGCCATTTTCGCCGATCGCCGCTACGACCACGTCTTCGTGTATCACAACGGCGCGTCTTCCTACTATGGCGTCCGGGGATTCCGTGGGTGGCTAAGGGTCTGAATATACAGTAGACAGAAAATATTTTCGAAGGCGCCACGGAATAAAGCCGGAACGGTCGTTCTAACCGGAACGCCCAATACTTCGACCTGATGAAATCCTACTCAACCGGGAAAGGAAGCCCGTGTGAACGGTCGGAAAAATTTCCTGCTGATGTTTGGCGCAGTCCTGATTCTCATCCTGCCGGCGGGGTGCGGCGCGCCCGCGCTTACACCGTCGGCGACGATCACCCCCTCGCCGACGAGTACGCCCGCCATTGCCACCGGCACGCCGGAAAGAACGGAACACTCCCTGTTGATACCCGTGGGGCGAACCGCCGTTGTTGGCAGCAACGCCTTCCGGGTGATGATCGACTCGGAACCGTTCGATCCGGCACCGGTATACGACGGATACGGCGGGTACTGGATAGAGGTGCCGTACGATCACCGCGAAAACACCAAGGTGGTGCTGCGGTTCACCGTATACGGAGAACAGAAAGGCCTCTATCATGAGGAAAACGGCGGGATGGATGCATGGTTGAGCCCGTCCGCACTCGTCGATTCGGATGACCCCATATTGATCGAAGAGGCGGAACGGCTGACGGCGGGCGGCGGTACCGCTGTGGAGAGGGCCCGAAAAATCCACGAATTCGTGGTCGGTTATCTGACCTTCCAGCCGTACGGCCGGCACTACCTCACCAGCGCGTCCGACACCTACCGGATGGGCTACGGCACGTGCGTTAATTTCGCCCGGCTCTTCGTCGCCCTCGGCCGGGCGGCGAACGTGCCGGCCCGGACGGTGTGGGGGGTTACCTTCAACGACGGGGCGTATGAGCACCACCATGAGTGGGCGGAGTACATGGACGACGACGGGTATTGGCATCCCCTGGATCTTTCCTACACCACGTCCTTCGAACTGTCCGACGTAAATTACCTGGATCTGATCTATTCCTCGGAGGAGAATCCGCTTTATGAGCGAAGCACAAGCGAATCCTACGATAAGGATGCGGCCCGGCTCATCGTATACGACACGACCGCCCAGCCGTATGACGGCCTCCTGGGGTTTACGTTTGTGGAAGATGACTTTCCGGAATCTTACGTGGTGGAAAATGTGTTTGTGCTGGCGGAGCTGCCCGACTGGATACCGCAACAGGTGCCCTGACGGCTGGGGCGGCGGGAAGGCGGAGAAACCGGCCCCGAAGCGATCGGCTTCGGGGGTCGTCGGCAGCGCGGGCTTCATGGAAGGGTGGGGTAGAATAGGCCCGGTACGGAGCCACCGGCCAAGCGGTGATATATTATTTTTCGGGTGAAGTGAAAAATGAGAAAATGCCTCTCCTCTTTGCGAAAATATGCTTTGGTCTCCCTGTGCGTTATTTGTATCGGGACCGTCGAATTGTTGCTGCTCCGGGATAATTTCTCCCTTTTGTTCTTTAACCAATGGAACGATTGGGGAACGCCGCCTTCAGGGGCGGAATATGCCGTGGAATACGGGTTTGTGGAATCGAAAGATGGAAAAATCTATCAGCACTATGCGGTTGTTGATCCGAAGGAGGGCTGGAAAAACGTCTGGGTGGAAACCGCCGAAATCGATGAGTATTATTCCTACGATAAGGATATCTCCACCTGTCATATTCCGGATATCATCAATGTCAAGAGCGTCGTGCTGCGGTGCAGAAAACTTGAAAATTTCTCAAAAACGTACGCGATGGCCGTTACGAATGATGGACGGGTGTTCGATTATATCGGACCGTCTCTGCAGGATTTCGTATCCCACGCGAACTTGATTTTCCTCATTCTGGTCATAAATATCAATTTTGGATTGCTGGTCATCATTTTCGGTTATCTCGTGGAGCGACTCTCAGAGAGGGAAAAAAAGAAACAGCGGAAATCCAGATATTACTCTCTCCACTGAAGCGCCCAAAGCGCGCCGGCCTTACCCCGCCCATTCGTCCACGCCGCACATCCCGCCCCGTCTTCGCGCCGTCCGGCAGTTAACCGCCGGACGGCGGAACATGCGCCGCGAAGAGGGGTGGGGTATACTGCATGCGATCCGGCGCAGACCCCCGGCCTGCTGCGCCCCGCGCGCGGGGATGGAAGACTCAACAGGAGAGGAACAAGATGATCGATGACATCAAGGCCTGCGCTCTGCTGAACAACGGAGTCGAAATGCCCTGGCTGGGTTTGGGCGTGTTCAAGATGGACGACGGCCGTGAAGTGCA
>JBJYXS010000149.1:0-1676 GCA_046260075.1 Anaerolineales bacterium
TCCGCGCCGATCCCGCCGCCGTATGACGCGCTGTTGCCGTAGATTTCCGAGGAGTCTACGCTGAGGGAGAACGGGCCGGTGCCCCAGCCGCCGCTGGCGCTGACGCCGCCGCCGATGGTACTCCATCCCGGCAGCGGAACGGACGTGTTGTTTCGGACGATGCTATGGCTGAGGTTCAACACGCCGTTGGAAGCAATTCCAGGGCCCCCTTTTGGTGTCTGGCCGTTTTGGATGGTCAGCCCGGTGATATTGGCAGTAATATCGTTCCAGACTTGGATGACCCGGTCCGCGGCGTTGCCGTCGATGACCGGATTCCCGTCGATGGCCGCGCCCCCTTCACCGATGATGTTGACGGTGTCGAGGATGTCCAGGTCGCCGGTTGCGGAGAGGTCTTCATCAGCACCGACGAGCGTGAGCGTGTAGGTGCCGGGCGGGATGTGGATCGTCTGGACGCCGGGGCAGGTATTCGAATGGATCACCGCTTCGCGCAGCGAGCAGTCCGCGCCGGTGCACGATCCGTCGTTGGTATCGGCGGTCTTGGTCACCTGGATATCCGGTTCCTTGCACGATACCGTAGGCAGGCTGCAGCTGACCGTCACCGAAAGAATCAGCATAGCGGCGAACGGGGCGTATCGGGTAATGGAACGGCGAATGGTTTTCATGTGATCCTCCTCTTTATGTCGGTAGAACGCTGACCATACCGGACCTTATTCCTCGCCCCGGTATCCGCAGGGTGAGAAGGTCAGGTTCCAGAACACCTCGCTGCGGGCGAGGGCTTCCCCGGCCGTATTCAGGGCGACGAATTGGTACTGAACCCAGGATTCGCCGAAGGTGTCGGCGCCGGGGATGTTCTCGGCGTACACCGTGGCATTGAACCGGCTGTCCCCGGCGGGGCTCATCGGAATGCCGTCGGCCCACTCGCCGAGCGTTCCGCTGCTTTGTTCCTTGAGCCGTACGAACAGCAGGACATTCGCCACGCCTTCCAAGCTGGACAAGCCGACACGGAATTCCGCCTCCTTCGGATCGCACTGGTAGTTGGAGAAGGAAGGCGAATAATAGATATGGTCGGTGGAAATCCATGGATCGATGAACGAGAGGGCGGCCGGAGTCGGGGTTGGCGTGGGCGAGGGTGCCGATCCGGTCCACGCCGGCAGGAATTGGAAATCCCAGCCGAAATGGACGTCCGAACGGATTTCTCCCGCGGCAAGGACGATTTCGGCCTCGGCCGGTTCCACGTCGCGTACCGGGAAGGTCCAGCCGCCGGGGATCAATACAGAGGGATTTCCGTCGTTCAACGCATCAATGAGGACACAGTAGGTGCCGGCCGTCAGGCCGGGGAAGGAGTATGTTCCCGCGGCGTCGGTGACGGCGGTCGCCAGGTCGGTTCCCGCGGAGCAGCTTCCGGCCTTCAGCCGGACGGTGACGCCGGCGATGCCGGGTTCGCCGGGTTCGAGCACGCCGTTGGCTTCGTAGCCGTGCACGTCGTCGATCCAGATGCAGCCGGCTGAAGGCGGGTCATCCGAGCTGTACGGCAAGGCGCATATGTCGTGCCACACCAAGCCGCCGACCGTCGCCGGGGCGGAGGGGGGCAGTTCGCGCTCGTAGGCGCCGCGATCGCAGCCGGGCCCCTGCGGGCGCGTCACGCCGCGCTGGTCGGTTCCCGAACAGGTCGGCGG
>JBJYXS010000150.1:0-6665 GCA_046260075.1 Anaerolineales bacterium
GGTTACGTACGACGAGCAGATGTCGGTGTTCCCGGGAATCGGGGGAGTCTATGCCGTGCGCGACGAGAAGGGAGTTGCGTGATTGTACTGATCATCGACCGCAAACCCCCAACGACTGACCATGGACGATCGACCATCGCCGGATGTTTTTGTAGATACGTCTATCGCGTTCGGGGATTTTTATCTATTGCTGGCAACCGATCATAAAGAACCATCGTTGGCCATGGTTGATCATCGATGGTCGATCGTCACACTTCGACGAACTCCACCTCGCGCGTCGCCGTATCCAGCAGGCAGAACGAAAAATTTCCCACCGCCACGCCGCCCAGCGCGCCGGGGTTGATCCTCCGCGTCCGGCCTACTTGTTCGTCGCGGCGGCGGTGGGTGTGGCCGTGGAAGACGAAATCGAATTTCTCCGAATGGACCGCCGCGGACAGCCGTTCGGCCCGGTTCCCGTGCATCACCGCGATGCGCAGTCCGCCGCGTTCGAGCTGCAATACCTCCCCGTAGCCCGAACCCGCCCCCAACCGTTCGACGGCTGCGCGGATCTCCGCACCGTCGCGGTCCATGTTGCCGCGCGCGTATTGCACCGTCCATCCGCCGAACAGAGCCAGGACCGACGAGGAAGTGAGATCCCCGCAATGGAGGATCTCCTCCGCGCCGCGTCCGCGCGCCGCTTCCAGAGCCTTTCGGACGGCATTCCGGTTGTCGTGGGTATCCGATAAAACGGCGATGATCATGAAGCGGAACCTTTCCGGCCGGAAGAACCGGTGCGTCAGCCGGCGTCTTCTACGGAATATGCGGTTTCGATTTGCTGTGCATCCGCCGCGGATATTCTACAGGAGAGAAGCCCCGAGTTCGGCGGCCCGGCGGCGGGTGAAGAGGCGGATCAGGATCCGGAAACGGCGTGAGCGCTGCTCTGCGGAAGCGCCAGCCGCAGCGTCGTTCCTCCCCCCGGCCGGCGTTCCACTTCCAACCGCCCGCCGATCACCGCCATCATCGTGCCGTGCAACGCCAAACCCTGGCCGGTCGCGCCTTTCCGGCCCGCCGCGGGCCGCGTGCCGACACCGTCATCTGCAATGACGAGTTCCAATTCATCGGTTCCGCGCAGACTCACCGTCAGGTTCAACGGACGGGAGGGATCCTCGCCGCGCCCGTATTTGGCGGCGTTGCGGATACCTTCGCGCGCGGCGTAATAGAGCACCTCCAGGTACATGGGCGGCAGCGAGAGGGCGGCGGCCTCGGCCCGCTCCTCGATCTCCCAGCGCACCGCATCAAAGGATTCCGGCAGTTCGTCGTCCAGAAGATGGCGCAGGGCGCCGGCGATCCCGTCGGAGAGGTCCTCGGCGGGCGGCGAGCTGGGCGTATCCGAAAGGAGCTGCGAGATGCGGCGGTGGATCCCGGCCAGGTCGGCGAGCGCCTTTTCGGATTCTGCGTCGCCGACGGTTCGGCTGCTGAACGAGAGCAAAGCGGTGTGCAGCGAGGGAAGCACCTCGTCGTGCAGAACCCGGCGGGTCCGGCGGTCGAGCAGCCGGCTGCCGACGAGCCGCTCGCGCTGGATCGCCATCAGCCTCCGGGTGAGTTCGGCGCTGGTCTGCGTGTCGATGAACCGCTCGCAGGCCGCTTGGGCGATCTCGAAATCCTCCTGGGTGTACAGGCTCCCGTCGCGCTTCTCGCCCAGCAGCAGGAAACCGACCGGACCGCGGCGGCTCCACAACGCCAGCGCCCAGCGGAGCCCGTCGGACCGGCCGGGATCGAGGGCCGAGACCGCCGAGGGGGTGGAGGGATCGGGCGGTTCCGGAAGGGGCAGGTCGGTGGAAAATTCCTCCGGGTAGGCCAGCGGCGGTCCCCACAACGGGGCCATCGGGCCGGTGGCGGCCAGCAGCGCGCGCCCGCATCCGAGGATGTCGGCGCACAGCGTGCGGAATGGTCCGGCGGCGTCCGCATCGTCCGGGAGTTCCTCCCCGGCGGTCAGCCGCTCGTACAGCCGTTGGCTGCTGACGAACGGGCGCAGCACCTCCAGGAAGGAATCGCGCTCGGTATACGAGCGCCGGCCGAGCAGCGCGTAGAACACGGTCATGATCACGACCGCCAGCAGCAATATGTAGACCGGCGTCACCTGTCCGGCCAGGCTGAATCCGACGATCAGGCTGAAACCCAAGGCGAACAGGACGGCGTTGCGCCAGTATCGGGCCAGTCCGCGCCGCGGCAGGATCCTCCCGGTGAACACCTCATAGGCGACAATGGCTTGACCGAGCAGCAGCGTGGCGAGCGAAATCAGCGCCGAAATGACCAGGTCGAGGATTCCCAGGACGGTCAGGAACGGATCGATCTGCGTGGTGTGCAAATTCAGGAACACCCACCATTCGGCGACCCCCACCAGCAGGCACACCATTAGGAAAACGAGCGAGGCGGCGGAGAACCACGGGCGGGCTCGAAGCCGCGCGGCCGCGCCCATCAGCCGCATGGTGGGGCCCGGCCGCCGCAGGGCGTCGTAGGCCAAGCCGATGTAGAGCACGATGAAGGGCGGATAGGCCAGCATCGAGCCGGGAAAACGGCCCCCGGCCGCGGGCGGCAACAGTTCAATGCGCGGGGATGCGCCGACGGAGGGGAAAGAGCCGGCGGTGAGGGCCAGGAAGATCCAGGCCAGGGCGGATGCCGCGCAAAACAGGAACCACGGGCGGTGGCGGCGCTGCAATCCCCCGGCTCCTTCTTCCCAGAATCCGGAATACCACAGCATAACGGCGTACCAGGAGAAGGGCAGGACCACGACGGTGATCCACCCCGCCCGCCACCAAGTCTCCAGCGCGGGGATGATCGCGATCAGGCTGAAGCCCAGCATGATGGAATGGAAGACGAAGAACACGCCGCCGAGCGTCAGGCCCACGGCGGCGATCCAGAACCCCCACGATCCGCTGCGGCTGGCTGCATCACGGTGGCCGGCGTTCAGCAGCACCGTCAGCCCCAGCCACAGCATCAGGATGGCGTTGAACAGCGAGACGGCCAGCAGGAATCCGTCCAGCCAAAACCTTCCGGTCATGCCCTCATCCCCCAGCCCCTTCTCCCAGTATCAACTGGGAGAAGGGGAGCGATTCCCCTTTCCCGATGTCAATCGGGAGAGGGGTGGGGGGCGAGGAATGTATGCGAAGGCGGATCATTAATTATTTTCCGATGCCGTTCCGGCCCCGCCGTCTTTCAGAGTCCCGTTTTCGTTCCACTCCAGCAGCTTCCCGGCCTGGACGATCAGCGCGGCGCGCGTGCGGGCGACCTTCTCGTCGGTCGGATCGGCGGCCAGGCCCCAGGCGGCGTAGATCTGCCCGTTGGTGCGGCTGATCGTGCGCTTGTCGCGGAATCCCATCTGCGCCGCGATCTGCTCGTTGGTCATTCCCTGGGCCAGCATCCGGGCCACGGCCTGCTCGTTGGGCTCCAGCAATGCCAAGGGATCGTTCTCGTCCTTGATCCGCACTTCCTGCACGCGCGCCTCGATCTCCGGGTCGATGAAGCTTCGTCCGGAAACGGCGTCGCGCAGCAGCGGAAGGATCATCGCCGGCAGCAGGTAGTTGGATTTGCGCACGTAAGCGTAGTGGCTGAGGATCCCCGAGCGGAGGAAATCGCGGTAATAGGCGTCGTCGTCCTGGATCGAATAGAACACGACCGGCATGCGCGGGAATTCGCGGCGGACGGCTGCCGCGGCCTGGATGCCGTTCATCTTCCCCGCCAGCTGGACGTCCATCAGGAGGATGTCCGGGAATCCTTCGCCCTCCGGCGGGGGGCCGGCGTCCTTTTTCCCTTTTTCAATTAAATACTCCAGCGCCGCTTCGCCGCTTTCGCAGGCAAAGACGGTCCGCACTTCGCCGGAGGATTCCAATCCGGCCTGCAGGGCCTTGCGCAGCTTGGCGTTGTCTTCCACGATGAGCAGGGCGAGCGCTTTCATATTTTCCCTGTCCCATCCTCCCTCTCCCGTCCTCCCCCTCCTTCCCGTATCACGGGAAGGAGGGGGAGGTGCAGGTGGGGGAGGTTGGGATAGCCGCTTGATGGAAGTCCAAATAGGTGCATCCGGAAACATACTGTAAATCCCCCGCACCGTCAAACACCCGGGTGCCGGAAAGACGCACCCCGGACGGTGGACCGCCGGCCCGGCATTCCGCACAATAGTACCAACGCAAACCGGCTTTCCCGTGATCCTTTCCGTTTCGGGCGCCGGTTCCAACCGGGGAGGAAACATGCAAACGAAATCCCGCCTGGCGGCGGTGGCGGTGTTCGCCCTGGCGATGGCCTGGGTGGAAGCGGCGGTGGTCCTGTATCTGCGCGTCCTGGTGGACCGCATGCAACCCTACCAGGCGGAACCGCTTCCGATCTTCGGAGGGTTGGGGGAGGCGGAACTTGTCCGCGAGGCGTCCACCCTGCTGATGCTGCTGGCGGTCGGATGGCTGGCGGGAAGGACCCTCCGCGCCAGGCTGGCCTATAGCGCCGTGGCCTTCGGCGTGTGGGACATCGCCTATTACCTGTTCCTCATCCCGCTGACCGGCTGGCCGCGCTCGCTGCTGGATTGGGACATCCTCTTCCTGCTGCCCGTTCCGTGGTGGGGGCCGGTGATCGCGCCGGTGGCCGTCTCGCTGCTGATGATCGGGGGCGGTTTGCTGGTTGTTTGGAGCGGGGAGCGGGAAGGGCGGCCGGGATTCCGGAGGTGGATGGCCGTTCCCGCGCTGGCGGGAATGGGGCTGATCCTCTACGCGTTCATGGCCGAAGCGCTCGCCCATGTCGGCCGCGGTGCGGACGCCGTGCGGCAGGTGCTGCCGGCGGCGTTCGGGTGGGGGATATTCGGAATCGGATTCGCCATGATGGCGCTGCCCGTCCTCGATCTGGGCCGGCGGATGCTGCAGGGAGCCCGCAAGGGAGGTTTGCTTCGATGATGGATGCCGTGTTCGACGCCTGCGTGCACATCCTGTTCGTCCTCGCCGGCCGGCTGGGATGCACGTACAAGGAGATCAACGTGTGGATTTTCGTCATCCTCTGGCCGCTGCTGACTCTGGGGATGGCGGTGTGGATTATGGCGCTGTTGCGCAAAATCCGGCGGTTGGAGAAGACTCAGTTCGATGGTAAGGAGGAGCAACCATGAACGCCTGGCTTTCCCTGATTCCCGAATTCCTTCGCTCTCCCGAAACATTATGGGATGAAATCCGAAAAGGCAAACAGCTCTCCAGGACCGTTTTCCGCATGGGAGTCCTGACAGCGGTTTACCTGGCCGTCTACGGTTTCGCGCTGGGGCTTTCCCATAGCTGGCTGCAGGCGCTTTCATCGGCGGTGAAGATGCCGTTGCTGATCCTGGCGACGATTTTCTTCTGCCTGCCGGCTTTGCATTTTTTCTCGCTGGCCGTGATGGGTACTCCGCGAAATATCCTTTCGACGGCCGCGGTTGTCCTGGCGGGCGTCGGCGTCATGGCTTTTCTTCTGCTGGGCCTTGCTCCGGTTACCCTGTTTTTCGTCCTGACGTCGAAGGATTATCCATTCTTCCAACTGCTGGCTGTCGCCTTTGTCGCGATATGCGGGATGATCGGATTGGACCTCCTCCGTCGCGGGATGACAGCCCTGCAATCCGAAGCCGGGGAGAACCGTCTGCGGACGGGTCGGGGGCTGTTGGCGGCCTGGATCGGGTTGTTCGCCTTTGTGGCTTCCCAGATGACATGGCGGCTCAGCCCTCTTGTCGGAGATCCTTCAAAATCCTTTGTGATCCTTCAGCCTTCGCGGGATAATTTTTATGTGGATGTCCTCCGCGCCGTTCAGCGGGCATTCGGCTTCACCGCGACCAGCCGGGCGGCGGGAAGCGAGACGTTTTTTTTCTGCGGTACCTATGTGTTCCTTTTTGCGTTGGCTGTTTGGATGGTCGGCAGAGGGATGAAGAAACGAAGGGTCCGCTTTGCGGCCGGCGCTCCGATACAGCCGGGGACGGATCATCAACAGGCGGGAGGAAAGGCGGGCAGGCGGAAGGCGCGCAGATCCCCGTCGGCCTCCTGATCCCGTTCCGCCGCAGTTGCCGGTGATATGGTGTAAGTGCGGCTGTATCCGCGTGCCGTTTGCCCGGGCGTGTGATTATGGAAATGGCCGGAGGTTAAGCGGGAACTTCACTCCTCGTGGCGCGCGAAGGCTAATCCATTGACTTTGGTATCGGGCACCAGGCCATTGCCCGGCTGCCGTTCAGCCGCTCGCGGCACTTTTCCTCGATGATCCGTACCGCGTCCTCCAACTGCTGTTCGACCATCCGGGCCGGCAGATGGATGACCGACAATCCCCAGGAAACCAACAGCAAATCCCGTTCCTGACCGGACTCCTTCTTCACCCCGTGAACTCCTCCGTCGATCTCCACCGCCAATCCCGCCTTGTGGCAGTAAAAATCGAGGATGAAGCCGCGCAGCACATGCTGCCGGTGAAAATGCAAACCCAGCATGCGGTTGGCGCGCAGTCTCGACCAGAGCATTTTTTCCGGACGCGTCATTTCCCGGCGGAAACGCTTGGCCTGGCGGAACTTAAAATGAAAATTGCCCGTGCCTTGTGTGTCAATCATTTCTCCCCCTTGAGAAGCAGATTTCCTGTATTGTACCATCCTGCCCTGCCCCTCGAACCCCTCCCATCACCCTCCCCAAATGCGCGGCAACGGTCTCCTCGAG
>JBJYXS010000151.1:0-8464 GCA_046260075.1 Anaerolineales bacterium
TGTCGTCCACACCGACCCAGTTCGTGTTCCCGACTCCCAACTTGACGATGACGGCGCTATTCCAGATCCCTCCAACGCAGACGAGCGCGCCGCAGGCGACGGCAACCGAAGGGATCCCGACATCCGCCACACCGTCGGCCACGATATCGCCGACGGCCCCCAATTGCACCAACCTGGCGCAGTTTGTCAGCGAAACCGTCAGCGACCTGACGTACGTTGCTCCGGGGGCCGCCTTCACCAAGACCTGGACGCTGAAAAACGTGGGCACCTGCACCTGGGGGGCCGGATACTCGCTGGTGTTCGACAGCGGCGATCAAATGGGCGGTCCGGATACGACGCCGATCACGGCGAGCGTTCCGCCGAATGCACTGTATACCTTCACCGTGAACCTCACGGCGCCCACCGCCGCCGGCCAGTACCAGGGATTCTGGAAAATCGCCAGCCCGCAGGGCGTGCGGTTCGGGATCGACGCCACCGGCAAGGCCTTCTGGGTGAAGATCACCACCACCCCGCTGGCGCCGCCCTGCACCGCGGATGACCGCCGGCCGGAGTCTTACGGCGGTATCATCGAGGCCTATTACACCAATCCGCCGCCGACCATCGATGGGGATGTGACCGCCGATTGGGACGACCCGCTGATCGACGACGTGCCCTACACGGTGTTCGGCGAAACCGACAACACCGCCCGCTTTACGTTGAAGTGGGATTTCAACAACCTGTACCTGGCCATCAAGGTCTTCGATGACAACCTGTACAACTCGGTGGACCACAGCATGACTTCGCAACTGTATAAGGCCGACAGCGTAGAAATCCTTCTCGACAAGGATTTGCAGGGCGACTACTGCAGTTCCTACATGAGCGGGGACGATTACCAGCTCGGGATTTCCCCCGGCTCCCTGCCGTCGCCGGGCGGCTGGGCCCTGTTCGCCTACCTGTGGTACCCGCTCGATCTCAAGGGAGAGAAGGTCGTCACCATCGCATCCGCCCTGACGGTCGCCCCGGATCCGATCGGTTACATCATCGAGGCCGAGATTCCATGGAGTGTGTTCGAAGGCGCCCCGGCCGGGAGCGAGATGTATGGGTTCGCCCTGTCGGTCTCCGACAACGATCACAGCGGAGAGAACCAGGACGGCATGATATCGACTTCGAGCGAGCGGACGACCCACTCCAATCCGATGCTGTGGGGCAATCTGCAGATCGAACTGCAAACCGGGCCGTAAAAACGTTCGATGACAGGAAAAAGGCGGACGGAATGTCCGCCTTTTTTATTTTTCGTATAATGGGGAAAGATGATCCTCCGGAAGGCTATCGGAATGATGGGTAAGAACATCCTCCGGGAAAGCAAGGAGCGGACGATGCCAAAGAACCCCCTTTGCCGGTTCTGGGCGGCAGGTCTGATTGCGGTGCTGTGCGTAGCCTGCAATTTTTCCCAAGCGGCGCCGACGACGATTCTGTTCCCCACTCCCAACCTGACCATGTCGAAGCTCTTTGAGGTTCCCACCGCCGGTTTCGGAACGACTCCGGCTGCGGACGGAACCGGACAGATTCATCCCACGGCGACGATCTCGCCCACCGCCCCGGATTGCACCAATCGGGCGCAATTCGTTTCGGAGACCATCCCCGACCTGACGTCCTTCCTCCCGGGCACGGTTTTCCTCAAGACATGGACCTTGAAGAACATCGGTACGTGCACCTGGGGCCGGGGATATGCCCTGGTCTTCGACCACGGCGAGAGGATGGGCGGGCCGGAATCAATCCCCTTCACCGCCAGCGTTCCGCCCGGAGCGGTGAACACCTTCGCTGTGAACCTCACGGCGCCGTCGGCGGGGGGCGATTATCAGGGGTTTTGGATGCTGCAAACTCCGCAGGGGACGACGTTCGGCATTGAGCCCGACGGCACCAAGTCGTTTTGGGTGAAGATCGCCGTTTCGACGACGCCGGGGTGCACGCCCGCCGCGAAGCGGCCGGATGAAAACGGCGTTTTCATGGAGGCAGTATTTACTGATGCCCCGCCGGTGCTGGGGGCCAACCTGGCCACGTGGATGGAAACCAAGACGTACACCGTCTCGCAATACGTGAAGGGAACGACGGAGAACGGGGCGAAATTCAGCCTGCAATGGGACTACGATTATTTGTACCTCGGTGTGCGCATTACGGATGATACCTTTGTTCAGGAGACCAGCGGCGGCGCGAATCTATACCTCGGAGACAGCGTGGAGATCCTGCTGGATACGGACCTGGAGGGAGATTACTGCAATGCGGTCATGAACGCCGACGATTACCAATTGGGAATTTCTCCGGGTTACCTTCCCGCTCCCAGCCTGCAATCCCCGTCGGCGTATTTATGGTATCCGTCGGCAAGAAAGGGGCCCCGGACGATCGACGTCTTCGCGCTCCTGACTTCAGCGCCGGATGCGGCGGGCTGGATGCTCGAAGCGAAGATCCCCTGGAGTCTGTTCGGCGTCTCGCCCACGGAGGGAAAGGCATTTGGATTTGCCTTTTCCGTATCGGATAATGATCAGTATGCCACCACCCTCCAGGAAGGCATGATCTCTACGTCTCCCAACCGGACGGTACCGACAAATCCGACGACATGGGGCACGCTGCAGATCATCGCCAAACCGGTGGGATGAGCCTGTGGGATGGGATAATGAAACGGCGGACGACATGTCGTCCGCCGTTTTCTTTCCATCCGGCGAAGGCGGATGCAGGGTTAGAACAGGACCGACGCCAGCTCGTCGCGGTACTCCTTTGTCAGCGGATCGTCATCGCCGAGGATCTCCAAAACGGCCAAGTACACCTTGCGAGCGTCGTCGTTTCGATAGTGCTTGTCGTGCCGCAGGAGTTCCAATAGACCATCGAGGGCGGCGGGGTAATTCCCCCGCATCAGCAATCGTGCGGTCTGCAAATATCCGGCTTCCATTTCATCCATCGGCTGGTCTGCGCTCGACCGTTCCTCGGCCAGCAGCGCCGCCAGGGGCCGCAGCCTGTCGGCCGCCGCGGTTTCGTTGCCGAAGGAGGACTGGTCCAGTAATGTGAGGGCTTCCGGTCCGCGACCCCGGCAGATCAGTGCCTTCACCAGGTAGAGATTCGCCGTGCCGTTCCCCGGTTGCCGCTCGAGAGCGCGGCGGGCGGCTTGCTCGGCTTCCTCCCAGCGGCGGGCGGTCAGCAGGCCGCGAGCCTCCGACAATGCCTGCTCGGCGGGACCGGGCGCCAATCCGCTGAGGAACTTGCGGACCTCGCTTTCCGACTGGGCGCCGACCATCTGAGCCACGATCTTCCCCGCTCGGAAGGCCTTCAGCATGGGGATGCTTTGCACGCCGAACCGGGCGGACAGCCCGGGATTTTGGTCGATGTTGACCTTCGCCAAGCGGAAAGTCCCTCCCGCCTCGGTAGCCAATCGTTCCAGCATCGGGCCCAGCATCCGGCAGGGTGCGCACCAAGGAGCCCAGAAATCCACGACCACCGGTGTGTCCATGGAAAATTGTACGACTTCCCGGTCGAAATCGGATTCGGCAACTTCCACAATGTTCGGATTCATCGTTTTCCCCCGCGGAGTCGGCCGGACATCATCACTCCTCCTCGTCGGTTGCGCGTGCGGGCTGCTCCACGCGCATCAGTTCCCCGTGGACGTCGACGACCGCGCGAAATCCCATCATGCCCATCCACATCCGCGTGCTTTCCGGCAGGCCTTGGCGGAATATCTCTTCGAGATGTGCTTCCGGATGGGCAAGGGTTTGCTGCAATACCGCCCGTGAAAAGAGATCTTCCTGACCGGTCATGCGGGCCGCCTGCTCGGCCAGTTCTTTTTCGTGGCCGCGGATCTGCTCCCATAGCCATTGCAGGATGGCTTCATCGACCTCACGTGCCCGGATGTGGCGGAGAAACCCGGCGTCGTTGAGCACGTAAAACGGATCGTCGCCCACCTTTGCAGCAGTAAGCAATTTGCCGTCTTCGGAAAACACCAGGCCGTCAAACAGCGGTGCGTTTGCCATTATGGCCTATACGATACCACAACAAAGATTAATGAAACGTCAGAGCAAGCCCCGTGCAGAAAAGACCGATTCCAGATTCCGGACCGAGGTAAATATCACGGCATCCCATCCCAGACGCCGGGCGGCTTCCACATTGGCTGCCGTATCGTCGATGAAAAGGACCTCTTCGCGGCTCAGGCCGGTCCGCTTCAGGAACATTAGGAAGATCCGGGGATCGGGTTTGTTCACGCCGACCTCGCCCGAGAGCAGGATGTCGGAAAAAAGCCGGAGGAAGGCGAAATTTTTACGCAGGATAGGAAATTTTTCACATGAGGAATTACTGATTCCGTACAGGATATTTCCTCTTTCGTGCAGCCGTCCGAGGAGTTCCGGCATGCCGGGGATCGGACCGGCGGCGGTCTCTTCCCAGCGCTCGTCAAAGGTGCGCAGGAGGTCCGCATATCGGGGTAAGCGGGCGGATGCATCCGCTACGCCGTCGGCGAACGGCCGGCCAAGGTCCATTCCGGCGTTCCAATCCCTAAAATTCACCTCGCGGAGAAATCGTTCCATGCTCTCCGGATCGCCGGGGAAGAATTTCCGGAACAGGTGGCGCGGATTCCAATCGATGACGACTCCCCCTATATCGAACACCGGCACGGGCTTGGCGGGCATCATGCTCTCCGGCTCAAGAAAGTCGGCTGCTCATCACGGATACGCCCGACCGGGAAAGGAAGGATGTGACGGCGCGCCGGACTTCCGAATATCGGCATCCGGATCCGAGTGAATTGTCGATTGGAGCCCAAGAGGCGGCCGATTGACGAAGACATCACCAATGAATGTTCACCAGTGTCCCAACGGACGAAAAATAAAACATCCATTCGGCGTCCGGTGTGTACATGTTGATGCATCCGTGACTCATCGGGGTGCCGAAGTTGTGGTGCCAATAGGTGCCGTGGATCGCGTACCCCCGGTAGAAGTACATGGTGTACGGCACGTTGGGCAGATAGTAACCGGGGCCGGCCATATTATCGTAGCGTAATTTTACGTAGATCCGGTACCGTCCAAGCACCGTCGGATGGGCCGCGGTGCCGGTGGACACGATGAACCGCCGGATCGGCGTATTGCCTTCGTAGGCGGTTAACGATTGGGAGGAGATATCGATATCGATCCAGCGCTCGCCGTTGGCGCCCGGGATGATGTAGGCGTCCGGCCAGGGGGTGTTGGTCGGCGGCAGGGTGTTGGTGGCCGTGTGAGTCGGCGACGGGGTATAGGTGTGGGTAAAGGTCGGCGTGAAAGATGCCGTGACGGTGGGCGTGAATGACGGCGTGAAGGTGGGCGGAACGACGCTCTCCGCCCGTGCGACGCGCGCCATCACCGGCACCTCTTGGGCATACGCGGCGACGCCGGCGAAGGCTGTGGCGGACAAGGCTAACAGGCAGGCCAGGGTCATCACCAACGCCGCCCAGCGGAAGCCCCTTGCGCCGAAAACCTTCCGGGGTATATCCGAATCGCCGCCGGCCGGATGGGTAGCCGGAGCGGCGTCTGAAATTTGGGCGACGATCTGCTCGGGCGAAGGCAGCGGGTTGGTTTCTCCCGCCGCGGCCGGACGGCCGGATTTGGCCTCCAGTTCGGCGAGGGCTTGGCGCGCCCCTTCACTTTCGGGATGGATGGAAAGCAGATGGCGAAGGTAGGGGGGGCGATGCTGTCGCGGTGCGGTGGCGGCCAGGAGCAGCCAAGCTTCCTCGGAGAGCGGATCCAGCCGGACGGCGCGCAGGGCGTATCCGCGGGCGTCGACCAGGTTTTCTTGTTCGAGGGCCTTCAATCCCTTGGCAAGGATTTGGGGGAAGGAAGGCCGGGTCGAGTCGGCGGGGGTCATGACGTTTCCGTCTCGGTCAGCCCCAGGGGTTCATTGCGGACAAAGCACAGAATCCCTTCCGCCAGTCCTTGGGCGGCCAGATCGGCATGCTGGGTCAGGAATATGCGGTCCAGATAGAGGAAGCCCATTTCGATGATCACCGCCGGGGTGGCGGAGTCCACCTCACTGAAGCTGTGGTAGCCGGTCATATCCCAGGTGACGCTTCCCGGATGGTTTGCCAAGCCGGTGCGGGCGGCGTAGCGGTTAATCAGGCAGGCGGCAAGCGCCTGGGACGCGGCCGCCGATTGATTGGCCTGCGAAGCGGCCACCTTGAACCCGGTGGCGTTGTCGTCGATGTATCCGCAGGAATCGGCATGCAGAGAGAGGAGAGCCAGGGCTTTGTATCCATCCAGGCGGTCGTCGTATTCCTCCAATAGATCGACGACATAGCCCTGCCGTTCCAGCAGAGTCTTCGTCCGCAGGGCGATGTCCTGGTTGATGGACACCTCCGTCAGCCCGTCGTCGCAAACCGCGCCGGAATCGTTTCCGGAATGGCCGGCGACGATGCCGATCGGCAGGTTAACCGGAGCGATCGGCCCGAACCCGCCCGGAGTCGGGTTGATCACTCCGGCGAATGAAGCTCGGATCGAATCGGGTGAAAGCGCCGACGGGGCAAAGGTGATGAACGCCGTGGCCAGGGCGGCAGCCAGGCTGACCGCCCAAAGCAAAAACCGGAAGGCGCCGCGCCGTGACGCTGCGGCCGGACGAGTTGAGGACATGCCACTATGTTATCCAAAATCGGCCCGTTGACAAGACATACGGAATCGCCGGATCTTGCGGGGTTTGGATGCCGGGATCATGCCGGGGAAAGCCGCCTTTCCGATTTCCTTGGGGGAGAGGATCCATGAAAAACCGCCGGATCGTTATTTCGGAGAAAAACATCGGATCAAATATCGGGTATAGTAAGGCTTGCCCCAAAGCCGTTTCCGGGACGACCATCCCCCAGCGGAGAGTCCGCCATGAAGATTCCCAGCGATAAGTTTTTTCTAGGCAACCAGTTTGATCTGAAGGCATCCAAACGGCTCGACAAGCCGGTGTTGTATGATCCCTCGGATCTTACCACGCACGGCGTGATCGTCGGCATGACCGGTTCCGGAAAGACCGGATTGGGAATCGACTTCCTGGAGGAGGCCGCCCTGATGGGCATTCCGGCGCTCATCATCGATCCCAAGGGCGACCTGACCAATCTGATGCTTCACTTCCCGGATCTCGCCCCCGCCGACTTCAAGCCGTGGATAGATGCCGAAGCGGCCAAACGGGAAAACCAGACCGCCGCTGAGGCGGCGGCCGAGGCGGCGGCAACCTGGAAGAAGGGACTTGCCGATTGGGGGATCGCGCCGGGTCGGATCCGGGCCTTGCAGGATGCCGTCCAATACGCGATATACACTCCGGGATCGGAAGCCGGCCTCCCGGTAAGCATTCTCGCCTCGCTCGAAGCCCCCGATGTGGATTGGGAGAAGAACCGGGAAATCCTGCGCGAGAAAATCGGCGCCACGGTAACGGCTGTCCTGACCCTGATCGGTTTTGAAGATATCAATCCGCTGAAGTCGCGCGAACACATCCTCCTTTCGAACCTTCTCGAGAACGCCTGGAGCGCCGGACGGAGTCTGGATCTGAAGACTCTGATTCTCCAAACGCAGGATCCACCGATCGACAAGCTGGGGGTTTTCGAAACCGAATCCTTCTTCCCGGCCAAGGAGCGCCAGGAACTCGCCATCCGCCTTAACAACGCCCTCGCTGCGCCGTCCTTTCAGACATGGATCGAAGGCCAGCCGCTGGACGTGGAATCGTTCCTGCGGACGGGAGACGGACGTCCTCGGCACAGCGTGTTCTACATCGCCCACCTTTCGGAAACCGAGCGCATGTTCTTTGTCACCCTGCTGCTCTCGGCCGCCGAAACGTGGATGCGCACGCGAAAGGGGGCGGCGGGCCTGCGGGCCATGATCTACTTCGATGAAGTGCTGGGATATCTCCCCCCGGTCCAAAATCCACCCGCCAAACCGGTGATCATTCGGATGCTCAAACAGGCACGCGCCTTCGGCGTCGGCCTGCTGCTGGCGACGCAAAACCCGGTCGATATCGATTACAAAGCGCTCTCCAATGCCGGCACCTGGTGCATCGGAAAATTGCAAACCGATCAGGACAAGCAGCGTTTGCTGGACGGATTGGAATCGCCGGGGGTGAACCGGTCCACGTTCGATAAGATGATCTCCCAGCTGGGCAAGCGAATCTTCCTGCTGCACAACACGCACGAAAAGGATCATACGGTATTCCATACCCGTTGGGCGATGAATTACCTGGCCGGTCCGCTGACGCGGGCCCAGATACCGGCCCTGAACAAACTGGCCGGCGCCAAACCGGTCATGGGGAAAGGGGCTGTCCGCAAAGCGAAGGCCGGTTCCACAAAACATAAACCGGAGAAGTCGCAGGCGCCGGCCGAAACCCGTCCGGGCGTTCCAGCCGGGATCGCGGAGTTTTTCCTGCTGCAAAACAAGTCCCTGGCGGAAGCTTGCCGCTCGGCCGGACGGGGCGTTCCCGCCGAAGGGGCCGCCTGTGTGTGCCGTCCGGCTCTGTT
>JBJYXS010000152.1:0-6761 GCA_046260075.1 Anaerolineales bacterium
TGTATACTGAACCCATATGCGCGCAGCCGGCCGGGCGGCTGAACCGACAACCGTTGGGCGGGTTTCGTGCGAGTAACTCCTATTCAGTTTCTTCCATTGCAGGAGGCGCCATGAATAGAGTAATGTCAATCGTCGAGAAAACAGTGCTGTATGCCCTCATGATTCTAATGGCTATCGTGCTATTATTAGCAACCCTTGACTTGATATGGACCATCATTCTTGCCATAAAGACGCCTCCCTTTTTTCTCATTACCCTCGACACACTTCTTGAGGTCTTCGGCTTGTTCCTATTGGTTCTTGTCGGGCTCGAATTGCTCGACACCATTACTTCGTACATTCGTGAGCACGTCGTTCACGCCGAGATAGTAATGCTTGCCGCCATGATTGCGGTTGCCAGGAAAGCCATCGCATTTGATTTGACAAAAAGTGAGCCGATTGTGGCCTTTGGCCTCGCAGCACTGGTGCTGGCCTTGAGCGCAGCTTACTTCCTATTGCGGAGAGCGGGATTTACGGAGAACATGAGCAAACAGGCCGGGAGTACCAAGGGCCGTCGAACAATTCGCTAAACCTGCAACAGGTAAAGTATGTACTTTTTTTGTAGGAAATATTAAACCCGCCTAACAAACCGCTTGCGGCAACTTAGCCCCTCGCTTCGTATTCGGCCCCGATCGAAGAACCGATCGGTGACACTCCGCGCGGGCAGGCCCCCGCGCATATTTCGCGGGGATACACTTCGGCTTGGTGCTTTCGATGGCATGCTCTTCGGCCGCGGCGAAAGTATAATGAACCCTGTCTCGAACAGCCGGCCAAGCGGCTGAGGCGCGGTCCTTTGGGCGGCAGTAATGTCAGGAGCGCAGCCCAGACGAAATGCATTGTGTACGAGAGAGGGGCTGACAATGAACACACCCGATACAGACTGCGCAGCGGGGGTCATGGACAACTGTGATCCTCCTTGCCTTTCGCGCTACCAGCCGACTCATCGGCGCCACCCGGACAATCAGCAAGACCCCATCTGGGGCGGCCCGGTTCCGTCCAAGCGAACTGGCGGCCCGATTCGGCGCTCCGGCAGATCACATCGATTCGCCTTACGCGATCCATGAGGCCGTCCCGATGAATGAGCCCCGCGTCACCCGGCCGCACGCCGTTCCGAAGTGGGGAGTCTGGGTTGACGGGAAGGTGTACTTCGACGGCAGCCACGAGACGCGGCACGCGAAGAACATCGCCGCGAATCCGCAGGTGGTGTTGCACCTGGAGAGCGGGGATTCCGCATTGATTGTCGAAGGACTTGCACAGCCGCTCGCCAGGCCTGCCCCCGAGCTTGCCGGCAGAATAGCGCACGCATATCGGGAGAAGTACGCCGCTCTGGGATATGCGCCCAAGCCGGATCAGTGGGATGAAGGGGGCCTTCTTGAGATTACACCGCGCGTCATTTTCTCATGGACGGAGTTCAAGAAGGATCCAACGAAGTATATCCTTGAACACAATCTGTGATCCATCCACAATGTCCGTATGACCGGACCAAAAAGCCGCCCGACAAATCGCTGAAGCGCACCGCCAAGGGGCTTGGCGCGAAATGCCGGATTCGCTTCGGAAATTTCGAGTAGAATGGGTTTCGATCCGCCGTATCCGGCGGCTTAACGACGGCCGTCGGGTGCAAGCCGGCAACTGCGCCAGGTAACAGCAGTCAACTGACAACCGCGAAAAAAACCCGGGAAAACCGCGTTTCAGAGCACACGGTACCGGCACGGTAACGTTGCGGTGATTTCTTTGCGGCAGGATATCGAACCTTTGATAACAGGAGAACCGAACGATGCTCGATCGTCCGATATTCATCATTGGAACCGGCAGAAGCGGGACTTCGGTGATGTTTCGTTTTCTGTCCCCGCATCCGGGAGTGGGATGGGTGCACAAGGACCGGGAAGAAAGGGTTTCGAATGCATGGGGCGTCCGCATGGCGGACAGGCTGCTTGGCACCGTGGGCCGATCCGTGAAACGCCGCACGGTCCGGGAGCCGGTCGGGGAAGCCTACTGGTTCTGGGAACGGTACGCGCGCGGTTTTCCAAGGCCTTGCCGGGATCTTGAAGCAGCGGATGTCTATCCGCTGATGGCCGAGCGCATTCGCGAGGGTGTGATGCAGCAGTTGCGGCCCCTGAACCGGCCGCGCTTCATGACGAAATACACGGGATGGTCCCGGATCGCGTTTATCAATGCCGTCTTCCCAGACGCCTTGTTCCTTCACGTTGTGCGCGATGGACGGGCCGTTGCCTGGTCGCTGATGAAGATGCCTTGGTGGCAGGGCTGGGGAGGACCGAGCCAGTGGCGGTGGGGAGAGCTGAGCGAGCAGGACCGGGCGTTGTGGGAAGCCTCCGGGAAGTCGTTCTTCGTCCTGGCGGGGCTTCAATGGAGGATTTGTTTGGATAGCGTCCGCCGCCATGCCGATCCGGTCGCGGGCCGCATCCATGAGATCCGATATGAAGAGTTTGTCCGCGACCCGGAAAAGGAAGTGACCCGTGCGTTGGATTTTGCAGGGCTTGACCGCGATCCAAAGTATCTGAGCGGTCTCGGCCGGGAAGAGGTGATCGACGCCAACAAGAAGTGGGTCCGGGAAGTGCCCATCGACCAGCGAAAGCAATTCGAATCCTTGCTCGGAGATGCGCTCGAGTCGTATGGATACGCGTAGCCGGTGCGGAAAATCCGCGCAGTCCGTCGGCCGGTGGAGCACCTGCCGGAAGGGCGGCCGGCGAAGCAATCCGCGCGAACCAAAAACCGCAGACCTTTTTTTCTTTCGATACTCGGCCGCGGGAAGATATTATTTCTGATACATAATAAAAAAGGAGAAACAGAAATGAAGGAAATAAATTCCTCGGCATCATCCCGGCCCTTCTCTTTGGGATTGTACTTGCTGGTTGTGTTCGGCCTCTCCTGGCCGTTCCAGATTGCGGGGGCTGCTTGGGCTGCGGATAATGCGTTGGCGCTGTTCCTGTTGAATTCCGCTTCGATGGTGATGGTGACGGTCGGCACGTTCCTGGCCGGACGGTACATTTTTCGTGATGGTTTTGCCGGTGCCGGTTGGCGGTGGGGCAAGCCGAGGCATTATCTGGCCGTCGCCGGCCTTATCGCGCTGTTGTGGGTCTTCCCGACGCTGGTGAGATTGGGTATAGGGACGGTGCAATGGAGTGATGTGGACGGCACGCAAATCGTGTGGCTGTTGGTGCTGCCGATCGTGATGCTCATCCCCGGCTTCGGCGAGGAATTCGGCTGGCGCGGTTACCTGTTGCCGCACTTGGCCCGTCGTTTGGGGGCGCGCCAGGCGGTTGCCGTGCACGCCGTCATTTGGTGGGCGTGGCATTTGCCGGTGGTGGCCGGCGCGGGGATCCGGGCGGGCGCGGCGGAGGCGGCGGCAACCGGCGGCCCCGTCGTGCTGTCCGCAATCGTCTCGGCCGTCGTCGTTGTCCTCCTTGGCGCCGTTCCCACCATCCTGCATGCCGTCATCTTCGCCTATTTTTGGGCCCGCAGCCGGAGCCTGGCCGTCGCCACGGTCTATCACGCAGCCTACGACGGGGTGCGTGATTCGATCGCCAGGATCGCCGGCTTGCCGGGCATGGTCGGAGTGTGGTCCAACCTCGTATTGACGGTATTGGGCGTTATCCTGTTGTGGAAAGGGGATTGGAAAAACCTTGCGGCGGCGGCCGACCCCCAATCGCCCGGCTCCGAGAGGATCTGATCCGCCTTTGGTGTGCTGTTTCAGCATATCGTAAACCAAAGATGCCGCCGTCCATCGATGTGCCGTAGGCGTATAACCAAAAACTGCCTGAACATGTCCAGCGCCCGACCCCTGCACGTTCTTGGAAGGGGTCGGGCGCTGGCCTTCGGCTTGAGATCATCTATGACGCGTGCATCTTGCATCCGATGTATACTGGAAACCCAAGCCGGCCCAGCCGGCTGGGTCCCCGCTGCGTGATCGTCCCCGATCGTTTCTTCGATCGGGGACGCCCCGTACGATCTTCCTCGGGGGACAAGCGGCTCACCCGTGTGGCGTTGGGCGGTATGGATGTTGTGTGAACGTATTCATGAAGGGAGGCATTATGTCCCAGCAGACACCTCAACAAGTGAAGACCGTATACGATAACGAAGGACAATACAGAAGGATTGCGGCCTATATTATTCCCGGCGAAAACCTATATGCGGTATATGATTGCAAAGGGGCAGGGACGGGGTTTGTCGGGATTTCGGATCAAAGGATAATATTCTACGATCAAGGTTATTTCTTGACGAAGAAATCCATGGTTTCCATTCCATATCATCAGGTCATCGGCGTTGCCTCTGCGGATGAAGGAATAATATTTCAGACCAGTGAATTGGTATTGATCACGGCAGCCGGTAGATTCGCGTTTGAATTTCGCGGAGCGGATAAAGCGCATTGGGCATATCAATTTATTTTAAATCAAGTGATGAATAAGGCATTTCCGCAATTGAAAGGATAAGTAATAAAATATCCAACCGGCCCGGCACTGCAGCTGACCGCCAAGGCGTTTGGCGCCGGTCGTTGATTGCCGGCAAGCTGAGGAAGTGAAGAAAATATAATGAGAAAAAAGGATTTCTATAACGAAATAGCACACACGCCTGTTCCATGGAGACGGCACGAGCTGCATGTTCCCGTGTTTTATCCTGATTTTCTGTTCATGACCGTATCCATACTTGCGCCGGTAAAATGCATACGGTCCCTGCTGCCTTCACCGAGACTCAAGCCATATCGGATTACCCCCTGGCAGAGCACATTGTCGATAACAGCGTACCGGTATCGGGAAAGCGACATCGGCCCCTACAACGAAATCTCGGTGGGGGTTCCCGTCACGCTTGATGAAGGAACCCCGCTCTTTACCGGAAGCCTTCGAAGAATGCCGAAAGCACCAATGGTGTACATCCATCATATGCCGGTTACCACAGAGATCGCCAGGGAAGTCGGCGCCGAGTTCGCCGGATATCCAAAATTCATTGCGGACATAGAATTTCAAGAAGAGGGCAATTGGTTGACATGTGAGTTGAGGGCGGAAAACCGGAAGGTGCTTACCCTCAGCGGCCGAAAATTGGATTTGAAACATTCCCCCAGGCTGTGCTTGATGCCGCTCACCTATCGGCGGGGGTATGTCTTGCGAAGTGAATTTGTTGTGAGCGAAAGGGAGATGGGCTCCTCCGCAAGCGGGAAAAATGTGAAATTGAAATTGGGAGAACATCCAATTGCCGAGGAGTTAAAGGATTTGAACCCCGGCAAGATAGTGAGTTACGGCTATTGCCCGCAAGCCCAAGGAATACTGACGCCCGTCTTCGAGAGTTACGCCGGGTAGTGGATTGCGAGTCGGACCAGCTAAAGCGTGAATCCGGCGGAATACCATCCCAACGAAGCAGGCGTACTTTGGCATATAGAAGATTGACTTCTCGCGATGGATCCCCGATGGCACACATTTGCGTTTGAGTCTGCAATGGACGCCCGATGGAGTTAGCGGATCAAAAACTTGATCGGGCAGTAAATCCGAATTGAAAAAACCCCAACTAGTCTGGTGAGGAGTATTGCCAACAGAATGAACAATAAATGGCTATGGAAAGTGCTAATCATCCCCGCAATATTATTGTTAGCACTTGGCTTGGTAGGTCTGCTGTATCCTTATATGTACATGGATTTCTATCTGGGACAATCTGCAAACACAACAATAGCGGCTGTATATGCGTCGCAACCGGAAATGGCTTTGCTTTTAGATGCGCTATTCAGAGCAAATGGCCTTGGAATGACAATGAGCGGAGTGCTGGCCGTTTTCATAATTTGGTTTGGCGTAAGAAATGGAACCAAGTGGTCGATACCGGCTTTGGTGATTGCGGGCGGCATCGGTCTTTTGGGAGAAATACTACTTGAGATGATGGTCTTGATATGAAATTTCGGACCGATCCGCGCGTCGATTCGATCCCTCGTTTCACTCGCGACAGGTCCCCGCTGCGTGATCGTCCCCGAGTAGAAAACGGATCGGGGACAGTACATGGGGACAGGCTTCGGAATGGCGTCTTCGAAGGTGTTGTATTCGGTGATCCGATGTATACTGGAAGTCCGGTCCGGAGCAGTAGGACAAACGGGTGAGCGCCCGGTCTTTGGGCGCCGCAATGGAATTCGCGATGGATAAACCCATCTCTATGCGATTTGAATCCAAATTAAGTGCTCCCCCCGGGCGCGTTTGGGAATGGATCACTTCGCTGGAGGGCATATCCACAGAGATGTGGCCGTTCTTTCGGATGACCTTTCCAAAAGGTGTGCGTTCACTCAACGATGTGGAGATCAAGCACGGAATCCGCATGTTCAGGAGTAATGACTTCTTGTTCGGTATTCTTCCGATCGATTATTCCGATATGACATTACTGGAACTCGATATGGGAAAGGGCTTTGTTGAACAATCACCAATGGGCTCCATGTCGTTGTGGCGGCACGAAAGACGTCTTACAGAGTGCCGCTCCGATCCGCCTGCGGTAATCCTTGTGGATATATTGACATTCTGTCCTCGTATCGCCAAGCGCTTTTTCGGGTGGTTTATCCGGCACGTGTTCATCCACCGGCACAAAGTACTAAAGGCGAATCTTTGTGGAGTGTGACACCTTCCGGATATAAAAGGGAAGAAAAAAGAGAACAAGCAAATGCATTACTCGTCCGGCCCGCAAGTAGAGTCGGTCCCGCTTCCCCCGGCGGACCTCACGCCGAGGGCGGGCCCCCGGCGGACCTC
>JBJYXS010000153.1:0-4000 GCA_046260075.1 Anaerolineales bacterium
AATACCGCCGCCGCGACGGCCGCGCCGGCCGAGCCGACCGCAACTCCGACCGAGACGCTGCCGCCAACGCCGACCCGGGCCAGCGTCCAATCTTTCGCCAGCGGCGCCTACCGCAACCTGTTCGCCGAATACCTGAACCAGGGGGAAGAAGCCGTTCAGGCCAAGCTGGACGAAGCATGGAACAAGCTGTTTTACGGGAACGATGACTTCGAACGGGTTTATTATCCGGTGGACGGCGGCATGGCCTATATGAAGGACATCGGCAACAACGACATCCGCTCGGAGGGCATGTCGTACGGCATGATGATCGCCGTGCAATTGGACCATAAAGAGGAATTCGACCGTCTGTGGAAATGGACCAAAACCTACATGTACCAGACGGATGGCCCGTACAGCGGGTATTTCGCCTGGCACTGTCAGGAAGACGGCACCAAGCTGGCGGCCAACCCGGCCTCCGACGGCGAGGAGTGGTTCGTCACCGCGTTGTATTTTGCTTCCGCCCGCTGGGGCGACGGGGCGGGAATCTTCGCCTACCGCACCGAGGCCGATCAGATTCTGCACACCATGCGGAACAAGACCGTCGAAGGCGGCATCGCGACCGACATGTTCGATCCGGAGACAAAACAGGTGGTGTTCGTGCCCAGCGGACGCAACTCCACCTACACCGATCCCTCCTATCATCTCCCGGCGTTCTATGAATTATGGGCGCTGTGGGCCGCGGAAGACAACGACTTCTGGGCGGAAGCCGCCGAGGAGAGCCGGGAGTTTTTCCACCGAGCAGCCCATCCGGAGACCGGCCTGATGCCGGATTACGCCCAATTCGACGGGACTCCGACGGGCGGCGAACATGCGGACTTCCGGTTCGACGCCTGGCGGACGCTTGCCAATGTCGCCATGGATTTCGCTTGGTTCGGAAAGGATCCCTGGCAGGCCGAACAATCGGACCGCGTGCTGCGGTTCCTCGAATCCGAAGGGGTTGATTTTTACGGGAATCAGTATACTTTAGAAGGGACAGCGCTCTCCGGCGATCATTCCACCGGCCTGGTCGGAATGGCCGCCGTAGCGGCCCTGGCGGCCGATCCAGCCCTCGGCGAACCCTTCGTCCAGGCGCTCTGGAATACCGGCATTCCCAGGGGCCAGTGGCGTTATTACGACGGCCTGTTATACTTAATGGCACTGATGCACGTCAGCGGGAACTTCCAGGTCTACCCGCTGTAATCCGGCGGCTGGAGTTCCTGTAGGCGGAGGGGGCTCGGTAGTTCAAGCAGGAGAAGAAAGGGCATCAATCATATTGTATGTCCGGAAAGGAGGAGAAGACCAGAGAGACATAACCTTTTTCTTGGTACGTGCTTTCGCTTCAGGAGAAACCCAACCTTGAAAGGAGCCGAAACATGAAACGCAAAATCTTTTTGGCGTTGATGCTGGTTGTCCTCATGACCGGCATGGTCTCCTGCGCCGGATCTGGCAAGACGAAAGTCGGCCTTTCCTTCTCCGACTTCGCGACCGAACGATGGAAGAACGAAGCCGACCTGATGAAGAGCCTGCTGCAGGACAAGGGCTATGACGTGATCGTGCAGGAAGCCGCCCATGACGTCAAACTGCAGAACGACCAGATCGACAACATGGTCTCGCAGGGCGCCAAGGGCCTGATCATCATCGCCGAGGACGGCGACGCCGCGGCCACCGCCGTTGACAAAGCCGCCGATTCGGATGTGAAGGTGATCGCATACGACCGCCTGATCAAGACCGAAAACATCGCGGCGTACATTTCCTTCAACAACGTCGAAGTCGGACGCCAGGAAGCGTTGGGCGTCATCACGGCGCTGGGCATTCCGGATGGGTCGGGCGGATGGACGGCGGAGAATCCCGCCAAGATCGTCCTCTCCGGCGGATCGCCGACCGACAACAACGCCGTTCTGGTCCGCCAGGGCCAGATGGAAGTCATCCAGGAATACATCGACTCGGGCGTTATCGAAATCGTGGCCGACCAGTGGGTGGATAACTGGGATCCCGCGACGGCCGAGAAGATGATGGAAAACATCCTCACGGCTCAGCAGAACGAAATCGACGGCGTGATTGCCTCCAACGACGGCACCGCGCTGGGCGAACTGCAGGCGATGGCCGCGCAGGGTCTGGCCGGGATTGTTCCGATCTCCGGGCAGGACGCGACCGCCGACGGCTGCAACAGCATCGTCAAGGGCGAACAGACGGTTTCCGTGTACAAGGACATCCGCCTGCTGTCGCCTATGGCCGTTGAAATGATCGACAAGCTGCTCAAGGGCGAGACGATCGACGGGCTCGTGGAATACACGCTGGCCGAGATGACCAACGACGACACCATGCAGGGCAGCATCATGGCCAACTTCCTGCCGGTGTACCAGGTCACGCAGGACAATGTCTACGAACTCATCGTCGAAAGCTGCTTCCAGCCGTACGAAGATGTGTACCGCGACATTCCCGCAGACCAGCGGCCGCCGGAAGTCACCTGCGACTAACGGCACCGTTCAACGCCGGACGGCGCGCTTAACCGCTGTCCGGCGTTACCGTAACAGCTGAATCAGAACCACGGGGCGGGTGTCCCCGGCGCACGACGATCGATCCCGCGAGGACGCCCGCCCCGAAAATCTGTGGGGCGGGAGCGCAGCATGAGCGACGACGTCATTCTGGAATTCAAAAACGTCACCAAGAAGTTCCCGGGAATCACCGCGCTGAGCGATGTGTCCTTCAACATCAAGCGCGGGGAGATCCATGGGATCTGCGGCGAAAACGGCGCCGGGAAGTCGACGCTGATGAAAATACTTTCCGGTGTCTACCCCCATGGAACCTATACGGGGGAAGTGCTGTACAACGGCAAGGAGTTGAAGCTGGGGGATCGTTCGATCCGCCAGGCGACCGAAGAGGGAATTGCCATCGTCTACCAGGAGTTGACACTTGTCCCCACCATCACCGTGGGCGAGAATATCCACCTCGGCAAGGAACCGGTGGAGCGGGGAATCATCAATTGGGACAAGCTGTACTCCGATACCGACCGCTTGCTGAAGAAGTACCATCTGGACGTGCCCTCCCACGCGATGGTCCGCCATTTGGGCGTGGGAAAGATGCAGATGACCGAAATCGCCAAGGCGCTTTCGGAAGATGCGAAAATTCTGATCTTGGACGAGCCGACCAGTGCCCTGGCCGAATCCGAGATCGACCAATTGATGGATATTCTGCGGGGGCTCAAAAAACACGGAGTGACCTGCATTTACATTAGCCATAAGCTGGAGGAATTCTTCCAGATAACCGATTCGGTGACGGTGCTGCGCGACGGAAAACATATCGTCACCGAACAAACGAAAAAATTAAAAGTGGAAGACTTGGTGCGCCACATGGTGGGGCGCGCCATGAAGGAACGGTTCCCGAAGGGGCACCGCAAACCCGGCGAGGTCATCCTGGAAGTGGAAGACCTGCACGCGCAGGATCCCAACGACCGGAATTTCGAGATTGTCAAAGGCGTCAGCTTCAACCTGCGCAAGGGCGAGATCCTCGGAATCGCCGGACTGATGGGATCGGGCCGCACGGAACTGGTGATGACCATTTTCGGCGAGTACGGCAAGGTCACCCAGGGGAAAATCAAACTCAACGGGAAGGAAATCACGACCAAGAACTCGGCGGATGCCATGCGGCAGGGAATCAGCCTGGTGCCGGAGGACCGCAAACGGCACGGACTGGTGCTGATCCAATCCATCCTGCGCAACATCTCGCTCGCCACCCTAAGCCGGTTCTCCAAGCTGTTCCGCATCAACGACTCCGCGGAATTAAAGGAAAGCATGGAGTTCGCCAAGAGCCTGACGATCAAAGCCTCCAACCTCAACGCCAAGGCGGAATCACTTTCCGGCGGCAATCAGCAGAAAGTGGTGATCTCCAAATGGCTGATGTCGAAGCCGAAGGTGTTGATCATGGACGATCCGACCCGCGGCATCGACGTCGGCACCAAGTACGAGATCTACAAGATCATGAA
>JBJYXS010000154.1:0-809 GCA_046260075.1 Anaerolineales bacterium
GATTAGATGAGGCGATGAATCGGTCCGCGGAGGAAGATCCCGGGAAATCCGCGGAAAAGGCGGCGGAACACGAGGCGCTGTTGCGACTCATCCGCAGCCTTCCGGACGAAAAGCAACAGGTTATTATCCTGAAGTTCGCCGAAGGATATTCCAACGCACAAATCGGTCAAATCCTCGGACGGACGGAAGGGGCGGTAAAGAGCCTATACCACAGGACCCTGTTGATGTTGAGGGAGAAATGGGAGCAAGCGGAATGAGCAGAAAGGGGCGCAGGCCTATGAAAACGGAAAAAGCCATGGAACAGACGCTTCGGCGCGTGCTGACGCCCGTCACTCCCCGCAAGGGGTATGCCATGCTGTTGAAGAAGAAGCTGCTTTCGCAATCCAAGATGCCTGTGGAGTTGGAAAAGACCGATCGTATGCGGGAAATCGTCACCCTGACGACGATCGGATTGGGGGCCGTGGCAACGGTAGCCACCGTCGCGACCATTGGCGGCATGGTTGCCGGCCTGTTCGGATCCGGGGTCCTGCTTCTCGGGGCGACGTCCAAACGCGGAGTGCCCAGGAAGAAAATCGAGCCGCAGGCAGCCTGACGGATATATCCCGGACCCCATTGGGGTGTATCCGGCGCGGATAGTGCGCTAATAGTTCCAATAGAAAAACTCCGGGATTATCTCCCGGAGTTTTCACTTAAGCGACCCGCCATCGCGGCGTATCACCTCGTAGGACGGTGAGGACTTCCTCGGCGATATCGCGGGCCGCCCGTTCCTGAGCCTCGACGGTTTGCGCGGCGATGTGGGGCGTGCAAAC
>JBJYXS010000154.1:819-2542 GCA_046260075.1 Anaerolineales bacterium
TTAACCAGCGGCGAATCTCCGACCGGTTCCTGGGCAAAGACATCGAGCGCTGCGCCGGCGACGTGCCCGGATTCCAGAGAATCCAACAGCGCGGTTTCGTCGATTATGCCGCCCCGTGCGGTGCAAATGATCCGGACACCATTTTTCATCTGGGCGATCCGCTCGGCATTGATCAAACCCCGCGTGTCCGGCGTCAAAGGGACGTGGAGAGTCAGGATGTCGGACCGGTTCAATAGGCTGTTCAACTCCGCGGGTTGTGCGCCGCGTTTGGCGATTTCGTCGTCCGGGATTAACGGATCGTACCCCAGGCAGAGCATGCCGAATCCCGCTGCGCGAGACGCGACATGGGCGCCGATCCTCCCCATTCCGATGATTCCCAACGTCTTCCCGAACAGCTCGAAGCCCTTGATTTTCTTCTTCAACCATTCCCCGCGGCGCAGTCCCGCATCCGCCAGCGGCACTTGACGGGCCAGTGCCAGGAGCAGGGCGAAGGCATGTTCCGCTACGGCTACGCTGGTGGATTGGGGGGCGTTGACGACCGCGACATGTTTCGACTTGGCGGTCTCGAGGTCGATATTGTCCACGCCCACACCCGCACGGCCGACGACTTTCAGGTTCGCTGCAGATTCCAGTACGGCTGCCGTCACTTTCGTGCGTCCGCGGACGATCATCGCGTCCGCTGACGGCACCGCTTGCAGCAGATCGTCTGCGGAGATATCGGGCCGATTTTGGACGGAAGCGACCTTTTCCAGGATCGCGATCGCGGAGTCCTGCAATCCGTCGGTTATGAGAATGGTCAAAGAATCGGGATGTGTCATGGAAAACCTCCAAGGGCAAACCGGCGGAAACCGGAAGGATGGAAGAATTGCACCCCTATGCTGCGTTTCCCCGGGCGCGGAAAACGGAACGCACACGAAAAGGGAACATTGAGATTTTAATCACAAACCTTCTTTTTGTCGAGGGACGGTTTGACGGGATTCATTAAGTGATCCATCGGCGGTATGCATGGTATGACGGCGTAAAAAGCCTGATCCGTCCGAGGAAAGGCTACCCTCGGACGGAAAAAACCGGATTCCACATTATTTTTTACTTCCTGCTGTGGGAACCGATTTTCCTAAGAGGGATTCCATCGCTTTCGCGGCCCGCCGGATAATATCCACCAATTCCTGCTGATCTGGGGTCAGGGGAGTGGTGGGCGGCCGGGAGACCATTTGCAGGGCCATGAGGATGACTCCTAGGTGCATCCTTAAGTCATGGTCGCGGGTGGGCTTGCGGCGTCGGGGTGTCATCCTTCGTCATCGCGCGGACGGAGGTGCGGATAGAGAATGACTTCCCGGATAGAGGGTTGGTTGGTCAAGAGCATGGTGAGACGGTCCACCCCCATGCCGAAACCGCCGGTGGGCGGCATGCCGTACCGCATGGCGTCAAGGTAGTCCTCATCCAGCGGATGCCGGTCTTCCGCGTCCTCTGCGTAGGTCCTTCCCATCTCCAGAAACCGTTGTTCCTGGTCCACCGGATCGTTCAATTCCGAGAATGCATTGCAGAGTTCCATCCCGGCGACGAAACCTTCGAATCGTTCCACCGTGCCCGGGTCGTCCGGACGACTCTTGGCCAGAGGAGAAATATCGCGCGGGTAGTCGAAGAGGAATGTCGGCTGGACGATCTCGGGTTCGATGAAATGAGTCAGCAGGCTTTCGATCAATTTCCCGCGATGAGTTACTGC
>JBJYXS010000155.1:0-1621 GCA_046260075.1 Anaerolineales bacterium
AGCTGCTCTAGGCGGCTTTCTTACGCTCGTCGATGTACTTAACCGCTTCGCCCACGGTGAGGATCTTCTGGGCGTCCTCGTCGGAGATCTCCGCGCCGAATTTCTCCTCAAAAGCCATGATCAATTCCACCAAGTCAAGCGAGTCCGCCCCGAGGTCTTCACGGAAGCGGGCTTCCTTGGTGACCTTCGAGGGATCGACCGCCAAGAGTTCCACGATAATGCCTTGAACTGTATCAAAGGTGTCTTCTGCCATCGCTGTTCCTCCTTTAAGATGCGTTCTTTGCCGCTTCCTATGCCGTTGCGGACACTTCAGAGCAGGCCCATTGTACGTGTCCGTTCCATCACCGTCAAGTCCGGCATTGACACCCCATGGGCCTGCTGGTACCATGCCGGACATCCGAGTATTCAACACCATAACATGAAGAAAGTTACTCCCAACGAGTCCCGGAAAGCGGACCATATCCGCATTAACCTAGAAAAAAGCGTACAATCCGGCGTTTCCAGCGGGTTGGCGGCGTACCGCTTCGGTCACCAGGCGTTGCCGGAAATCAACCTGGCGGACGTCGTCATCGAAACGACCTTCTTCGGCCGCCGACTGGGCGCTCCCATCCTCATCTCCTCGATGACGGGCGGGACGAAGGAGGCCCGGGGCATCAACCGCGCGCTGGCAAAGGCCGCCCAATCGACGGGAGTGGCCATGGGCCTGGGTTCGCTTCGCCCGGCATTGGAATCGCCCGGGCTTGCCTCCTCCTTCCGGATCCGGGATATCGCTCCGGATATCCTGCTGTTTTCCAACCTCGGTGCGATCCAATTGAACTATGGATATACGGTCGACCATTGCCGTCGGGCAGTGGATATGGTGGCGGCCGACGCTCTCATCCTGCACCTCAACCCGCTTCAGGAAGCGCTGCAGCCGGAAGGCAACACCGAATTCGCCGGTTTGCTGGAAAAAATCGAGGCCGTCTGCCGCGCTCTTCCGGTCCCTGTAGTGGTCAAGGAAGTCGGCTGGGGAATCAGCGGCGAGACGGCGCGGCGGCTGGCGATGGCGGGTGTGGCCGCGATCGATGTCGCCGGGGCCGGGGGCACATCCTGGTCCCAGGTGGAAAAACACCGTGTCCGC
This sequence comes from Anaerolineales bacterium, assembly GCA_046260075.1. Classification (GTDB taxonomy): domain Bacteria; phylum Chloroflexota; class Anaerolineae; order Anaerolineales; family RBG-16-64-43; genus JAFGKK01. The sequence continues at coordinate 1,121 of JBJYXS010000155.1, forward strand.
AGCCGGTCCGGAGCACAGAGGGCGGCCCTGTTTGCGGATTGGGGGCTGCCGACGGCGGATGCTCTCGTGGATTGCCGCCATGCCGTCCCGGACCTGCCGCTGATCGCTTCCGGAGGCATCCGCAATGGGCTGGAAATCGCCAAATGCCTGGCCCTGGGCGCCAGCTTGGCGGGGATCGCCGGGCCGCTCCTGCATGCTGCGGTTCGGGGGGCGCGCGCGGTGGAGAAAGAACTCAACGACCGGATGACCGAACTTCGATTGGTGATGTTCGCCGCGGGCGCGAGGGACATCGCCTCCCTGCCGTCGGTTCCCATACGGAAGGCATGAACTCCGTGTCATCGAATTCCATCCTCGACGAGATGCGGACGGAGCTTGACGGCGCCCTCCATCACTCCGTCGACCGTCTGAAAACCGGGCAGAGCGGATTATGGGAGATGGCTTCCTACGCCATGGGCTGGTCGGGGAAAGGCGCCGGCACCGACACCACCGGGAAGCGTATCC
>JBJYXS010000156.1:0-8085 GCA_046260075.1 Anaerolineales bacterium
ATGGTTTCCGACGCCGGGAAGGTGTTGATCAGCGGCCAGGTGTGGCCGAAGAAATCGACCGTGTAGAGTTCGACGGCCGTGCCGGCCTCGCAATTCCCGTATACGGTGCGGACGACGTTCTTGTAGGGCTCATCCACCTGCGGCTCGCCGGCGCACCCGTTCAGCCCGACCCAGATTTGGATCGATCCGGTCACCGGCGGGAATCCGTTGTCGATCAGGTCGCCGCCGCCTTCGTAGGGGACGGTCATGTCATAGAGACCGTGCACCGCGAGCAGTGCCACCGGCTGCTCCGGTTCGCAGGGCTGGAATACCAGTGTCCCACCCACGGGTGCGACGGCCGCGAAGGTATCCGACATTTCGCACGCCAGGCGGTAGGAAAGGAACGCCCCGTTGGAAAAGCCGGTCGCGTAGGTGCGCTGCGGATCGATGACGGCGATCGTCCCCAGATCTTCCAGCATCGCGTTGACGAAGGCGATGTCGTCGACGCCGTGGTCGAGCGCATACCCGCAGCAAATCCCCGCATTCCAAGAAAGGTCGGTGTTGCCCGTGCCGCTGCCGCGCGGGTAGACGGCCAGAAAGCCCTTCTGATCGGCGATGTAATCGAAATCGGTCGTCCCCTGGATGCCGTCCGGCAGGCCGCTCCAGCCGTGGAACACGAACACGAGCGGGATGGGCGTTTCGGGGTCGGCGTCCGGCGGAACGTGCAGCAGATAGGTCCGTTCGGCGCCGTCGACTTCGACCGTGCGCTGGGAGTTGCCGGGGTGGAATTCCGGTGTGGCGGTTGCGGTGGCTGTCGCCGTAGCGGTCAGCGTCGGCGTGGCGCTCGGCGTTGGGGTCGCGGTCGGCGGGGCGGCCGCCTTTCCGCAGGAGATCAGGCCGAAAAACAGAACCGGTAACAGTATCGATCGCGGATAAAAAAGTGTTTTCATTTCTATCCTCCCAATCTCCGCATTATACTGGTCAATCCGATATCGCTTCCGCCACAGCCTCCCGCACAATCTGCACCGCCCGGTCCACGCCGTCCTCACCCCGGATCTTCCTTCCCACCTCCGCGGCGGCTTCGCGCAGGACCGGGTCGTCTTCCGCCTCCCGGATCGCCGCGGCCAGTTTCTCGGCGGTCACCTTACCGTAGGGGATCGGCGCCGGGCCGACGCCCAAGGCATGCAGCCGCCTACCCCAAAACGGTTGGTCCGCCCCGTAGGGAACGGCCATCGATGGCACGCCTGAGCGGGCGCCGGCGCCCGTCGTTCCCCCGCCGCCGTGGTGGACGATCAGCGAACAGCGAGGGAACAGCCATGCGTGCGGGACCGGGTTCAACAGATGGACCTGCTGCGGCATCTCCTCTTCCTTCAACAGATTCCAACCGCGGGAGACGACCGCCCGCCGCCCGGTGATTTCCAGGGCGCCGCGGACGACCTCGGTGATGCGCGCCTTATCCCGGATCACCACGCTGCCGAAGCCCAGGTAGAGAGGCGGCGGGCCGGAATCCAGGAAGGCGGCGAGATCGGCGGGCGGCTGCCAGTCCGGCGGCGGATCTGCCAGCCAGTGGCCGGCCGTCCGCCAGAGCGGCGGCCAATCCCGCGGCCGGGGTGAAAGGGTCGGGCTGTAGGCCGCCATCAGGCGCTGATCCGGGGCCGGGAACGGCGGGGCCAGCCCCAGCGGGGGCAGGCCGAGTTCCTCCTTCCGCCAGCGGTTGAACCGGCCGCGCAGCGGCAGCCAGGTGACGAGCATGAACGCCCAGTGGCTGAGGCGGTTGACGATCGGCAGGCTGGGTTCCGACAAGGCGACCGAACAGGGGACTTCGCCCGAGGGAGCGGCGGGTTGGAAGGTGACGTACACGGCGGGAACTTTCAAGGCCCGGGCGATGTGCCAGCCCCACGGACCGTTGGCGGTGAAGAGCACGGCGTCCGTGCCGGGCGCGGCGCGCCACGCATCGCGCATCGCGCCGGAAATCATCCCCATCGCGCGCGGAAACAGCCGCAGCATCGCTCCCAGCAGATTCGTGCCGCCCCGTTCCATCATCGATTGAATTTCGGGGGCGAGCAGCAGCGCGTCGTAATCCAGTTCGACCGGCGCGAACGCGATCCCGGCTGCCTCGATCAGGGACCGGAAGTTCGATCCGGCGGTCAGCCGCACATCGAATCCGGCCCGCTGCAGCCCGTGCGCCAGGGGGAGGAAAGGCGCCACGTCTCCCCGCGTGCCGGTGGTGTAGATCGTGATGAGCTTCTGTTTTGCCAACCTGTCGAATCCCTTGGGAGCAGCGGCAATCGTCAATATCCATCATATTGCATCCCGATGCCGGCCGCCACCCCGATCCTCCCAACATCACCCCTCCCCTTCCTTCCCGCATAACGGGAAGGAAGGGGAGGGAAAAACGATATATCCTTTTCGATTTTCAACTGGGGAGAGGCAGGATGGGATAGTACTGGGAAGGGAGAGGATGGAAAGCAACACGTCTTCTTCGATATGAATATCAACTGGTGATCGTAAGGACAGCAAGCAATCGGCTGGCTATTTCCCGACGATGCACCGCATGATCACCTTGCGCGCCGACGGCCGGGCGCACACGACGAATCCGGCCCGTTCGAACATGGAAGGGACGCCCATGTAAGCCGCAACCGGCGTCCTCTTCGCTTTCTGCGGGACTGTCGGATAGGCTTCGACGATCTTCGCACCACGGCTCCCGGCATACCGCACCGCCGCACGGATCAACGGAACGGCGATCCCCCTGCCCCGGTATGCCTTGCCGACGAAAAAGCAGACGATCGACCACACCGGCTTGTCGTCGATCCGCTTAAGCGTCCGGGAGCGCTCGAGCGAGCCGTAATGTTCGCGCGGCGCAACCGATACCCAGCCGGCTGCTTCGGCGCCCGCATAGGCCAGGATGCCCGGCACCTCGCCCGAGTCGATGATCCGCTTCATCGCCCGGCGGTTGCCCGCCCCCTGCCGCTTGGCGAACTCCGCCCGCGTCTCGCGCCACCACATGCACCAGCAGCCGCCGTATGCGCCGTGTTTGCCGAACAGCTTAACGAAATCATCCCAGCGATCGGGGGTGAGGGGATGAAAGGCAAAAGAGGGGAGGTTTTCCGGACGGGCTGTCGTGTTCGGCATGTTCATCCTTCAGGGGTTACCTGTACTTGATATGCGTTCCCGTTCCAGCCAAGCACGGCCTTTTCCCCGGCGGAAACCGGCGTCTATACGTATCCTGACCGGTCCGGATCCGGCGCGATCCCGACGATGATATCGCGGCGGATCAGCACCTTGACGGAAAACATCCGGCCGCATCGCGGGCAAACCGCGTATCCTTCGCCGTCGAGGTCGCCGTGCTCGGGGCGTCCGCCTCTTTGGACATCCTTCAACGGCACCCACGGATACTGATCGCCGATCAGCACGGTCTTCATCCCGCGCGTGTCGCCGAAACGCAATTCGCATTCCATCGTGCAGCAAACGCCGCAGCGCGGGCAGACGGCGTCGGTTTTCAGGATGTTATGCGATCCCATTGGTTCTTTCCAAGTCATCCCGAGGGTGCGCATTCCATCACCCTGTCATCCTGAGGGCGTGTGGTGTTCACGCCCGAAGGATCTGGGTCTCCATTGCGATAATCATCCTGAGTCCGCTCCGGAGGAATGGGGCGCGGGATCCTTCGGGTGCGAAGTGCGCACCCTCAGGATGACATTCCGGCAACGCCTGCCCCCTACATTCCCTCCCGGTACACCCGATGGAAACGGGAGAAGAACTCCTCCTCCCATGCCAAACGATCGTCGAACATCCGCTTCGAGGCGTCGTAATTCAGCATCGCCCGCTTCCTACGCCGTTCGGCGATGCTTCCCTCCCCGGTTTTAAATTGCAAGTGATCGCCGAAGGCCGCGCCGCGCACTCCGCTCCAATAAAAGGCCAGCCACGACTCGATCGGCCCGAAGTGATCCAGCAGATCCGCATCCTGGACGATCCGTACCGCCTCAGTAAACTCCGATGCGCGGTTCCGAAGGCAGTGCTTGCCGACGATATCGCATACGGCATCGAGTTCATCGGGTGCGCACACATCTCGCAGCAGCTCGCGCGCCGCAGCCTCCCCCGCCACGTGGTGGTTTTCGGATCCCTTGCCGGCGTCGTGGAACAGCGCGCCGGCGTAGATCGTATCGCGGCCGGTTCGGACATCGAGTTCATCGCATAACCGCATCGCAATCTTGGCTGTCCGGCAGCCGTGGTAAAAGGCCCACCCCGGCTCCCGGTCGCGGATCACCCTGCGATCCGCTAAATGCTCGCGCGCGATTTGCTCGATGCGGGAAATATCCATCAGCGCCTTTTCCGCGGTCTTCCTTCGTCCATGCTTATCGTCCTACGGCATCAGGATCATCATCGCGACCCCGGCCAGGGAGGCGATGATCCCCGCCCAGCGCAGGATGAGATATGCACGCGGCCGGAACCGGTCGCCCTTTTTAAATTCCTCATCGCGATCGACGTCGCCCGCCACCCACATACCGGTCAGGTTTTCGATGTTCGCGAACGAAACGAAGAGGACCACGAGGCCGCCGATCAACAACACCATGGATAAACCTTCCAGAAACGACATGAGTAGACTCCTTTGTGGATATGGGGGGTAAATGTATCACCGATCAGCCGCGAATTCCAGGATCCCGCCCGCCGCGGTACGGATATGCCGGACCGTCAGTCACTTCCCGGGAAGGCAGGATCTCCACCGGCCTTTCGCCGTGCCGCAGATTGTCCCAATCCCGCCGCAAAAGCAATGCCGGATAAACGGCCTCCCCGGCCAACCGGTCCCGCGGAAACCAAGCCGTTTCGAGAATCCCTTCCCGCACGGCGCCCTCCGTGCGGCGGAGTTCCCCGTCCCGGAGATCGCACAACATCCAGAGTTTGATCATCTTCAACTTCGGAAAGCGAATATCTTCTATGGCAAGCAGCCGTCTTGGCGCGACGGTAACGCCGGTCTCCTCGCGAATTTCCCGGATGACCGCCTGGGCGATATTCTCGTCATCCTTCAGCCCGCCGCCCGGCGCGGCCAGGAAGGTTTCTCCCTCACGGGTTCCGCGGTACCTCACCAGGAGGATCGAATCCTCCTGAAAAACCAATCCTCCGGCGGCGATGCGATGCGGTAATTCCATCTTTCCCTTCGTTCCCTTCCGGCACGGTCATCCGCCTGCTGCTGCGGCGCCGGCCGATCCGCGGTTTACGATTCGGACTGTTGAGCCGCCACGTAATGATCCTCCACCTCTCCGTTCCGGCTTTCGTTCAGCAGCGAACTCAATTCCCCCAAGTGGAAGAGCGTGTGCCGCAGGAGAAACAAGGCCACACCGCCCTTCGTTTCCCCCGCCCAGGGGAACGACTCGTTGTCGGAATCGATATCCATCTCCGAAATCCATGCGGCGGTCTTTTCCTTCCACACCTTCACGGCGGCCCGGACATCTTCCCGCGAGGGAAGTTCCCCGGCCTTTGCCTTGGTCCAATCGATTTCGAACGACTTCCCGGAGGCGAAGGGCGTTTCGGTTTTGTCTTCGAGGTAGTATTTGGTCGCATGCAGGATGTGAAAGGCCAGGCGGGCCGGGCAATACCCCTTGCGCCCGGCGCCCGCCCAGGCTGGATCGTCGAAATTATCGACGATCCGCTCCAGCACCTTCCAGGTATGATCGTACTGCTGCAGAAATTCTGATTTCATGCGGTTTGTTTCGATGGCGGTTTTGATGAACGCGGATGTCCCATTCAAGTTGCGGAGGTTTCGGCGGCGCGGCGGAACGATTCCAGCGGACGGCGGTCCCATACCTGCGCCTCGATGTAATGGGGTTCGTGCGGCGGCAGCACAGCTTCCCAGCCTTCCCCCGGCATGCCCTTGCGGCGGACGATGCGGCGCATGCCGGCCAGCGTGAACACCCGGCCGTGGATCTTTGCATCGTACTGCTGCGGATACCGCTCCGCGATCATCGCGGAAGCCATGCTGTCGGGATAGGTGAAGCTTACCGCATCCGGCGGGATGACGGACAGGGGGATTTCCACCATCTCGGTGGTGCTCAGTGTAGCCTCGTCCGCCACCTGGTCCATCCATTTGGGCCGGCCCAGGATCAGGTAGACGGGATGGTCGTCGACCGGTCGCCCGCCCTGGGAGATGAAGCCCTCCCGCAAATTCCGCTCCACTTCCCTCCGCCGCCGAAGGTATCCGTGCGGATCCCCGAATCGCTCCCAGAAGACGGACCCCTTGACGAACAACCTCTCCATGATGGATATGGCCTGCTCGTCCGGGAGCGCCGAGAGGGTCCGGAACGGCGGTTCGCCTTTGCGGTGAACGTGGATCAGGAAATCCGGCATCCCGCCGCCCGTCATCCGCCCGCCCCTCCGGCGGAATCCGGAGCCGCCGCTTGCGGCCGGTCCGCATCCCCGGCCGTCAGGCTGTAAAAGATCACCAGGTTTATTCCGATGTTGAAGGGCAAAATAACGGCCGTGGTCAGATCATCCAGAATGTTTCCCAACACCGAATATGCCGCAGGATCCGCTGTCGCTTCGCCCAGAATCAGCTGCAGCACGACCACCGGCAACCCGACGCAGAGACCGGCGAGGATCGCGGAGATGAAATAGACTCCGAATACCGCAATGAAATTCCCCCTGGTCTTCCGCCAACTGCCGCCGACGGCATCCCACAGACGGGAATTGCGCACCACGATTTCCGGAATCCACAACATCAGACGGACGGTTAGGTAGATGTATAGCAGCACGGCGATAATCGATATTGCGCACAGGAACCCCTTATCGGCGATTCCCAGGAGGAAAAAGGCCATCAGTGGAAGCGTCAGAACGGCCTGGACGACGCCCGCCACATACAAGCGGGGCAGCTTTCCCGAGATGTCTGCATAAGCCGCCAATGTGCGTCCGCCCTCCACATTTTCGCGCGATGCAAAAAAGTGCATCAACGCCGCCCCCGCAGGAACGTTGACGGCATAGACAATCAAAGACCGAAGAAGCGGCAGTTCTACCAAAAACGTTCCAAATAACGCGTCCAGAAGGACCAGTAGGAGCAGCGGCGGGAACAGCAATATGATGATTTCCCGAAGATGAGTCCGATAGCCGGCGATCGATGCGGATATCGCCATCCCCGGTCCCAACAACGGCGTCTCCGGCGCCTGATTTTCCATTGACATTTCTCCTTCTTGCTTTCCGGCCGTCCAGCGGCGGCACGGGAAGTTTATTCTTTTCCTATGTGCGCAGCCGCTTCCGGTTCCGCATCATCCTCCAGATCCTCCCCCGGCTCCTTCACGATGACCCCCAGCAAACCCGCTATCCGGACCGCCTGCCCGGAATCCACCACCGCGCCACATAGTTCCTGCGCCCCCGCCTGCGCGCCGTCCAGCTTCGACCCGCGCAGGTCGGCCCCGGCCAGCTTGGCTCCCCGCAAGTCGGCGCGGGTCAGGTCGCAGTTCGCAAACACGGCGAAGGCGAGATCGGCTCCTTCAAAAGAAGCCTCCCGCAATATGCAATCCTCGAACCGCGCGGTGCGGAACGCGGCCGAAAGGAACAGCGACCGCTCGAGGTTGCATCCCCGGAAGAGTACGTCATCGCACACCGCCCCGGGAAGCTGGGCGCCGATCGCCCGGCAGTCCAGGAACTCCACCCGCCGGAAGCGGGCCTTTTCCCAATCGATGCCCGAAAGATCGCAACCTTCCAGGCGGCAGTCGGTGAAGCGCGGCTTGGCGTGCCGCGAGGGGCCGAACGCCGCTCTGCGGAACGAGACGGTTTCGAACAGGAGCCGCTTGGCCGCGGGTTCGGTCAGCCGGCAGCCGGTCAGCTCGATCCCCGAATAATCCCCGTCGTCCGCCAACACCGGGGCGGCCCCGGCGGTCAGGCGTTTTGGCAATTTCGGTTTCTGGAGAATTTTTCGCGATGTCCTTTTCATCCGGACTCCACAATACGGTCCACAGCCTATTCACCGTCCTTCGCCGCACGGCCGGCTCGGTACTTCCCCGTGGCTACCCAGTACCTACGGGCCAACCTTCCTTCCATCCGCACCTTATCCCACAACCTTCCCCCGCACCGTTCGATCGTCCGGTACGAGGGGATATTATCGTCGTCGCAGGTGATCAA
>JBJYXS010000156.1:8185-10834 GCA_046260075.1 Anaerolineales bacterium
CTTCTCCTCCTCCCGGACGGCCCGGGCGGCCTGGGACCGCAACCCCCGCAGACTGCGCGGGCAGCGGATCGGGGAAGAGGGCGGCCGATAGGCGGCGGGCAGCGCAATGGGATCATCATTCAGCGAGTCGTTGAAACACGGACGGTGGCGCCGGATCAGCAGCTCCTCGGCCGCCGCCGCGTCTCGGCCGACCCTATCGAACGCCGGCGATTGGGAATTGAGCAGCTCGATGTCGAAATGCAGCGACCTCGGCCAATTGGCCAGCAGGAAGCGGCCGACATCGGAGCGGGCCTTGTAGCCGTTGCGAATGTGGTTCCAGACACGGTCGAAGGCCCGGTACGAGCGGCCGACGTAGAAGACCGTATCGCCGTCGCGGAAAAGGTACAGGTCCAGCGGCAGCCACTCGGCCGGACATTCCCCCATTACCAGGAACCGCATCAAGGAGATTTTCATGCAACCTTCTCGGGAATCGCTTTTCGGACAACCTGCAACCGGTTCCCAATCCGGAGGAAAACTACCGGCAGAGGCCGGATAACTCGTCCCAAAGAAGATTGTATCCCATCTCCAGACCTGCTTTTCTGCGCCCCGCTCCGTCCGCCGGCCATCCAAAAACGGTCCCAGCGGAGGAGTCCCTGCCTTTCACGCCCCTTTCACGCCGGACCGGGAAGAGAGATGTATAATTGCCGGGATTTGCGCGGTATCGTCCCCAAGGGGCCGGGAGCAAAAAAAGGAGCCGTTCCATGAGCGTCATCGAAGTCGAGAATCTGACCAAGTATTACGGAAAGTCGCGGGGGATCGTGGATGTTTCCTTCCGCGAGGAGGAAGGCGAAATCTTCGGCTTCATCGGGCCGAACGGGGCCGGAAAATCCACCACCATCCGGCTGCTGCTGTCGCTGATCCACCCGAGCAGCGGCGGCGCGCGGGTCTTCGGCAAGGACGTGACCAAACACGGCCCCGAGATACGCCGCGATATCGGCTACCTGCCCTCGGAAGTCTATTACTACGAGGGCATGAAGGTCGTCGACCTGCTGAATTATTCCGCCAGCTTCTACCCGGGCGATTGCTCCCGGCGGATCAAGGAACTTTCGGATCTGATGGAACTGGAAATGAACCGGCGGATCAGCGACCTTTCCTACGGCAACAAGAAGAAGGTCGGCATCGTCCAGGGCCTGTTGCACAGCCCCAAGCTGCTGTTCCTCGACGAACCCACCGCCGGTCTCGATCCGCTGATGCAGCGCAACTTCTTCGACCTGATCCGCCGCGAAAACGAACGCGGCGTGACGGTCTTCTTCTCCTCGCACATCCTGGGCGAAGTGCAGCGGCTGTGCACCCGGGTGGGAATCATCCGCGAGGGCCGGATCGTGGAGATCTCCGACATCCGCACCCTGCAGAAGAACAACTACAAGAAGATACGCGTGACGGGCAAAGGCCTGAAACCGGCCAACGTGAAGATCGCGGGGTCGACCAATATACAGACCGAGAACGGCACGGTCAGCTTCTTCTTCAAGGGCGATATCAACCAGGTGCTGAAGAAACTCGGCGGCCTGAAGGTGGAGGATGTGTCCATCGAAGAACCGACCCTGGAAGAAATCTTCATGCACTACTACGAATAGGCGGCCGCGATGAGCGCTAACATCTTCCGACACGAATTCCTTTCCCGGCTCCGGTCCGTGATCGTCTGGTCCGTGTCCGTCACGGCCCTGCTGTTCCTGTTCTTTTCCATCTTTCCGGGATTCGCCAAAGACGCCGCAATGATCAACGAGCTGTGGTCGAAGTTTCCGCCCGAACTGCGCGCGGCGTTCGGCATCGACAAACTTAACTTCGCCACCGTGCTTGGTTTTTATGCCTTCCTGCTGATCTTCGTGGAGATCTGCCTGGCCATCCAGGCCGGCAACTACGGCTTCGGGCTGGTATCGATCGAGGAAAACGAACTGACGGCGGATTTTCTGCTGAGCAAGCCGGTCAGCCGGCTGCAGGTCCTCAACAGCAAGCTGCTGGCCGCCTTATCGTCCATGGGCATAACCACCCTTGTGGTCTGGGCCGCCACGCTGTTGTCGATTGCCGTCTGGAACGACGGCCACGAGTACGACGTGCAAACCCTCCTGCTGGTGATGGCCAGCCTGCCGCTGTTCCAGGTATTTTTCCTTGGCGTCGGGTTGGCCGTATCGCTGATCGTCAAACGGGTGCGCAGCGTTACGCCGTTCTCGCTCGGCCTGGGCTTCGGATCGTATGTGCTCTCGGCCTTCAGCGGAATGTACAGCGACGTGAAGCTGGAGTACATCACGCCCTTCAAACACTGGGATCCGGCCTACATCGTCAACCATACCGCGTGGAACGCGCCCCTGGTGGCGCTGAACGTGGGGGTGACGGTCGTCTCGGTGGCCGTCGCCTATGTACTGTACCTCCGCCGCGATATCCCGGCGGTTTCGTAAGGAGGCGCGAAATGAACATCTTCTTCCGCGAATTGCGGGCCAACCTGAAGTCGCTCGTCATCTGGGGCGTGATCATGGCAGTGCTGATCATGATCGGCACCGCCAAATTCGCCGCCTTCGCCGACAATCCCGATAGCCTGAAGATGCTGGAGGCCGTGCCGGAGGCGATGATCGACGCGATGAACCTGCGCGCCTTCAACCTCACCACCGTGACCGG
>JBJYXS010000157.1:0-2977 GCA_046260075.1 Anaerolineales bacterium
ATCCGTGATCATCTGACCGATTTTTATTTCGCGCACAATCTGCCGATCGAGCTCTTCGAACAACTCATCGAAAAAATATTGTCGGAGCGTAACGTCCGGCACCCGGAAAGCCGGATTCGGTACTTCAACCCCGAGTTGGCGCCGACCGACCTATTGATCGAGCAGTTGGATTTATACGAGGCGCTTTCCGCCGAGCAACGCGAGCCGATACGACCCTTGTTCGAGGAAATGGTCACGGTGCTGGTCAAGGTGTTGATCAGCGATCAACCGGGATTTGCACGTATCGCAAAGAACTGGCTGACCGCGGATGATTTTCGGTACATCAGAACCCGGATGATCGGATCGGGAAAGGTTGGCGGCAAGGCGGGTGGGTTGGTTCTGGCATGGCGGATCCTGCAATCCTCGGCGCCTGAACTGGTTCGCCGGATGACGGTTCCGGAGACATATTTCATCGGGGCGGATGTTTTTTTCTCATTCATCGAGGGAAACGGCTTTGCCTACGACAACCAAAAATACAAACCATTGGAACAAATCCGTGCGGAATATGAAGGCATACAGAAAGAGATCCACCACGGCGCATTTCCGGAGGAAGCAACCGAACAGCTGCGGGATATTCTACGGCGGACGGGCAACGTCCCCCTGGTGGTCCGCTCCTCCAGCTTGTTGGAAGATGGAATCGGCACGGCATTCGCCGGGAAATATGTGTCAGTGTTCTGTCCCAATCAAGGATCGGACAAGGAAAATCTTCGCCGGCTGACCGACGGCATCCGTCGCGTATATGCCAGTGTGTTTAATCCCGACGCGCTCGCCTACCGGCGGCGGATGGACCTTTTGGAATACGACGAACGTATGGGCGTATTGATCCAAGAGGTACAAGGCCGGCCTCACGGTCGTTTCTTCTTCCCCGAAGTGGCCGGTGTGGCGTTTTCCCACAGCCCGATCATTTGGGATCCGCGCCTGCGGCGCGAGGAGGGGTTTTGCCGGTTGGTCGTCGGGTTGGGCACGCGCGCCGTAAACCGGGTGGCGGAGGATTACCCCCGGCTGGTCACTCTCAGTCACCCCGCCTTGCGGCCGGAGACGACTCCTGCGGAGATTCGACGCTACTCTCAAAAAAACGCGGATGTGATCGACCTGAAAGAAGCGACGGTGACTACCGTGCCGGTCGCCCGCCTTTTCCAAAGCGACCTGCCGATCCTGTCTTGGGTGGCTTCGGTAGACCATGGGGGTACGCTGATGCCCACGGTATCCCTCGGGCCGCACCTGGTTCCGGAACGGATGATTCCGACATTCGACAACCTGCTGCAGCGGACGGAGTTTGTCCGCTTGATCAAGGATGTCCTCTCCGCCCTGGCCAAGCAATACGGAGGCCCTGTCGATGTGGAATTCGCGGTGTCGCTAGATGATTCCACCCCCCGTCCGGAGGTGACCCTTCACTTGCTGCAATGCCGGTTGCAATCCGGGGTGCGCGGCGATCCGAAATGCACGGTACCCCGGGGAATCGCCGGCGAGGATAAATTCTTCGTTGCATCGCGCGTTGTTCCGCAGGGTGTCGTGCATCAGGTGAGCTATGTCTGCTATGTGGATCCGGAAGCCTACGGACGGCTGACCAAGGCCGGACAGCGGAAAGCGGTGGCGGAAACGATCGGACGGCTCAACAAAACGCTGGAGAATCAATCCTTCATCCTCATCGGACCGGGACGCTGGGGATCGATCGATCCGTTGTTGGGAGTCCCGGTGACCTACGCCGACATCTTCAACACCCGGATGCTGGTGGAATTGGCCGTCGAACAGCAGGGCGCCGTTCCCGAACCCTCCTATGGCACCCATTTCTTTCAGGATCTGGTGGAAGCGGAGATCTATCCGGTGGCTCTGTATCCGGATCAACCCGGCGACATGTTTCGACGGGAATGGCTGACGCGGGCGAAAAACTGGCTGGAAGACATCCTGCCCGGCGTGGCCGAACCCAAGGGATGCGTAAAACTGGTGAATATTCCGGGAGAATTCAGCGGCCGGAAACTGGATATCTTCATGGACGGTGAGACCGCGGTCGCCTACCTGGCAGAACCTGGTGGCACCGGGCCGTTCGGACATCCCACATAGCCGTTTTGTACCGATGGTCACGGATTTTTATGAGTCGTTGTATACTCAATACCAGCCGGGGCATCGACCGGCGTTGGGTGAATCTTCCGCGCAGAGGAGATGACGTTTATGAAGGTAACTTGTTTGCAGGAAAACCTCGCCAAAGGATTGGGAATCGTCACCCGGGCCGTTTCACCGCGGAATGTACTTCCCGTGCTTGGCAATGTGCTCCTGGCGACGGAAGATGGCCGCTTGAAGCTTGCTGCCACCAATTTGGAGATCGGAATCACCTACTGGTTGGGGGCCAAGGTGGAAGAGGAGGGATCGATCACCGTCCCCGCGCGGACCATCGCCGATTTCGTCAACACGTTGCCGAACGAGAAGGTCCGCATGGTGCTGGATGCCAAACACCAATCGTTGAACCTGCGCTGCGAAGCATTCACCAGTGATATCAAAGGGGTGGATGCCCAGGAATTCCCGCTCCTTCCGGGAGCCAATCTGGGGGACGGAATCGCGTTAAACGTCGCCGATTTGCGGGAAATGATCACCCAGACGACCATCGCGGCGGCCGTTGACGACACCCGGCCGGTGCTGACCGGCGTACTGGTCCGGCTGGAAGGGGATCGGCTGACTCTGGCGGCGGCCGACGGGTTCCGACTCTCCATGCGGGATGCCAAGCTCTCGGCGGCGGTCCGGGATCCGGTCAGTGTCATCATCCCGGCGCGAGCGCTAAGCGAACTGGCGCGCCTGGTCGGAGATCAGGATGAAACGGTTTGGATGGTCCTTCCCTCCGGGCGGGGCCAGGCGGTCTTCCGGCTGAAGGAAGCGGAGCTTTCTTCATCGCTCATCGACGGAACCTTTCCGGATTTCCAGCCGATCATACCGCGATCCTACAATA
>JBJYXS010000158.1:0-3121 GCA_046260075.1 Anaerolineales bacterium
GTTGAGATCGGCGGTTCCACTGGATGGCGGCATGTAAGGAGAAATATTATCATTACCGGAAGAAATCCGCCGTCTGCCGGTGAGATGAAAATCTGGGGCATCCCGGCGGAGTAGAAAAGCCGGATGGACGGAATCCTCCCCCGTTGCCGGGCCACCGGAAACGGGGGAGGAAAGAGGAGGGAGCACAGCCCCCACCCGTGATATAACCCATCCGTATGCCAACCAGACGAATTCTGATCCCCGTCCTTTTCTTGGCCGTCCTGGCCGCCTGTTCCGCCGGCGAATCCTTCGAGGCACACGACGGCGCGCCCCCGTCGGACTCCACGCAGGAGGCCGATTATTCCCGCGACGCCGTGGAGGAAATCCTCGGCGCGGTGGATGTGAGCCATACCGCCGATCAGGACGCCTCTCAGCCGTTCGGCATGCTGAACGGCCTGATGCTGCCGCAGGATCGCTTGGAAGAGCAGCGCGCCGGCGGGACCTGGTCGGAGATGTTCTCCTACGATTGGATCTGGAACCGGTATCCCGGCCTGGCGGCGGCGATGTGGTTCGCCTGGGCGGTCCTGACCGGCTGGGCGGCGCTGCCGATCGTCTCCCGGGCCTTCGGCGGATTGCCCGATAAGGGCTACTCGGTGGCCAGGATCGCCGGCTGGCTGCTGACGGGTTGGGCGGCCTGGCTGCTGGGCAGCGTACGGGTGCCGTTCGCCTGGGGCACCATCGCACTTGTCTGGCTTGCGCTGGCGGCCGTGGGCGGCATCCTCGCCTGGCGCGAGCGGGCGGAGTGGAAGCGGCACATCCGCGAACTGGGAAAGACCTGGCTGACGATGGAGGCCGTCTTCGCGGCCTTCTTCCTGTTCGACCTCCTGCTGCGCCTGGCCTACGGCGACCTGTGGCACCTCTACACCGGCGGCGAGAAGCCGATGGATTTTTCGTACCTCAACGCGGTGCTCAAGAGCACCTCCTTCCCGCCCTACGATCCCTGGTTTTCGGGCGGATACCTCAACTATTACTACTTCGGGTTCGTGCTCGTCGCGGTTCCGATCAAGCTGCTGGGCACGGTTCCCTCGATCGGCTACAACCTGGCGCTGCCGCTGCTGTTCGGGATGCTCGGCCTGGGCGCCTACGGACTGGCGTGGAACCTGGTTGAGAGCCTGCGGCGGAAGGGAACGCTGAGGCTCTCGCCCGTGCTGGCCGGGATCGGGGCGGCGGTGATGCTGGCCCTGCTGGGCAACCTCGGCGAGGTGCGCTTCATCTGGGACGGCCTGATCGAGGCGAGCCAATCGCCGTTCCCCCGCGGGCTGGCGTTCGGATTGGGGGATATCGTTCCCGCCGTCCAGGGCGCGGCCCGGATCCTGGCCGGGCAGGCTCAAATCCCCGGAGGGTACGACAGCTGGTACTGGGCCGCCAGCCGGGCGATCCATTTCCCGCCGGGCCCCAACGGCGAGTACGTCACCGACTGGTCGATCACCGAGTTCCCGTTCTTCACCTTCCTCTATGCCGACCTGCACGCCCACCTGATCGCCATGCCGCTGATCGTCCTTTCGCTGGCCGGTTCGGCGGCCATGATGCTCGCTCCCGCGCGGCTGGCCCGCTGGAAGAGCGCCTTGCCGATGACGGCCCTGACCGCGCTGGCCGCCGGTTCGCTGTGGCCGACCAACTCCTGGAACTACCCGATCTCGCTGGCCATCGCGCTTACCGGGCTGGCCTTCGCCGGTTGGCTGCACCTCGTGCGTTCGGGCTCCCTCAAAGACTGGCGGAAGTGGGTTTGGATTCTCCTGCTGGGCGGCCTGCTGGCCGGCTGTTCGGTTTGGTTCTTCCAGCCCTATTACCACTGGAGCGCAGCGGGCCACACCGCTTTCGTCGCCTGGAAGGGTCCCAAGACGCCGCTGGGTTCCTACCTGATCATCCACGGCCTGTTCCTGTTCATCCTCATCACCTACCTGCTGAACCGGACGAGGGAATGGCTCTCGCAAACGGCGCTGCCGGCGCGGGAGAAGGCCGGCAGGTGGATCGGCGCGGCCGCCGCGTTGGCGGCGCTGCCGGCGTCGGCGGCGGCGGTCCTCGCTTGGCGCGGATACCCCGTATTGGCGCTGGCCGTCCCGCTGGTGTATTGGTGCATCGTGCTGGGCCTGCGCAAGGGCGAGGCGGACGAACACCGGCTGATCCTCGGCCTGGCCGCGATCGGCCTGGCGGTGACGACCATCCCGGAGGCCGTCGTGTTGGCGGGCGATATGGACCGGCAGAACACGGTGTTCAAGTTCTACATCCAGGCCTGGATCTTCCTGGCGCTGGCGGCGGGCGCCGCGTTGGGGTGGCTGGCGGCCCGCGCCCGCGCGTGGCGGCCGGGGATGCGCCGGGCCTTTGTTGGAATCCTGGCGCTCCTGGTTCTGGGGGCGTTCTCCTACACCGTGCTGGGATCCTATCACCGGATCATCGACCGGATGAGCGCAGATTCGCCCCGGAGCCTGGACGGCATGGCGTTCATGCCCTCCACGGCGTACGGATACGAGGACGACGACAGCATCGGCCGCTACGAGGTGGACCTGAAGGAAATCTACGACGCCGTGCGCTGGATGCAGGAGAACATCGCCGGCTCGCCGGTCGTCGTCCAGTCGATCCTGCCGATCTACCGCGGCGGGATGCCCTACACGATGTACACCGGGCTGCCCAACGTCGTCGGCTGGCTGCACCACCAGCGCCAGCAGCGCGGCGTGGTGGCCGACGAGTGGATCGACGAGCGCTACGGCGAGCTGACCGAGTTCTACCAAACCCCCGATGCGGCGACCGCCCGCGCCTTCCTGCGCCGGTACGGCGTGGAATTCATCGTCGTCGGCCCGCTGGAGCGGGCCTACTTCCCCGAATACGGGCTGCGCAAGTTCGAGGTAATGAGCGCGGCGGGCGAGCTGGAAGAGGTGTTCGCCGAGGGGAAGACCGTCATTTATCGGGTAGTGGAGTTACATGAGTAATCATCCCCCGTTTGCAGTTTGCCGCAAACGGGGCGGGAAAGAGGAGTGGGGAGCAGTGGAATATAGACAATTTATATGTATATAGTGATAAATTATTCCCCTCTTTTTTTTACGCTGGAATGTTGAATATGACGAAAGTCATATTAAAATACTGC
>JBJYXS010000159.1:0-4232 GCA_046260075.1 Anaerolineales bacterium
GATCGTCAGCGCGATCAGCGCCGCGCCGTGTTGTTTGGCCAGCGGGGCGAAGGCATCGATCCGTTTCCGGCCGCTCTCCAGGTTGATTGAGTTGATCAGGCAGCGTCCCGGCGCGGCCTGCAGCGCCGCCGCCACCACGCCGGCCTCGGTCGAATCGATGACCAGCGGGGCGTCGACGGTCAGCGCCAGTTTGTGCACCAGGCGCCGCATCAGATCCTCCTCGTCGGAGCGCTCGGTCAGCGCGGTGCATACATCCAGCGCATGCGCTCCGCCCTCGACCTGTTCGCGGCCGATCCGCGCCAATGCGTCGAAGTCCTCCGCCATCAGCAGCCCCTTGACCTTGCGGCTGCCCTGCGTGTTGAGCCGTTCGCCGATCAGCATCGGCGGGGGGACCTGGCGGAAGGGGACGGCGCGCATCGCCGAGGAAAGTTCGGCTACGGGCCGCACGTTGCGTGCGCGCGGCGGCTTGCCGCCGACGAGTTCGACCAGCCGCCTCAGGTGGGCGGGGGTGGTGCCGCAGCAACCGCCGACGATATTGGCGCCGAAGCTTTCCGCGAACTCCGCCAGTTCGCGCGCAAACGGCTCCGGCTCCTGCGTGTAGACCGCCCGGCCGTCCACGTTCAGCGGGATTCCGGCATTGGGAATGACGGATATGTATTTGGCCGAATGTTCGCACAGGTAACGGACCGACTCGCGCATGTGCTCCGGCCCGGTCGAGCAATTCATCCCGATCACCTCGACCGGCAGCCGTTCGAGGACCGCCGCCACGGCGGTGATGTCGGTCCCCAGCAGCATGCGGCCGGTGGTGTCGAGAGTCACCTGGGCCTGGATCGGCAGGCGCTTCCCCGTTTCGGCGAAGGCTTTTTGCACGCCGACGACCGCGGACCGGAGTTCCACGAGATCCTGGGAGGTTTCGATCACAATCGCGTCCGATCCGCCTTCGATCAGGCCGACCGCCTGCTCGCGGGCGATATCCACCAATTCGTCATAGGAGATATTGGAAAGTTCCGGATCGTCGGCCGAGGGCAGTTTGCCGGTCGGGCCGATGGTGCCGACGACAAACCGCGGCCGGTCCGGCGCGGAGAACTCATCCGCTGCTTGGCGGGCCAAGGCGGCCGTGGCGCGCGTGATCTCCAGCACTCTCTCCGCCAGCCCGAATTCGCTGAGGGTGATCCGGTTGGCGCGAAACGAGCAGGTGATGATCACATCCACGCCGACTTCGAGGAAGGAGCGGTGCACGCCGGTGATCACCGACGGATTGACGATCGCCAGGTAATCGTTCAACCCCTCGGTCCGTTTGCCGCCGTATTCCTCGGCCGTCAGGTTGAGTTTTTGTATGTTGGACCCCATTACGCCGCCGTGCACCAGCACGCGTTCGGCCAGGGCGTCCAGATATTTGCGATCGAAAACCATGTTCCGCTCCATCCTCACCCCTATTCCCCGTCCCCTTCCCCCTCTCCTGAATAAACTTCAGGAGAGGGGGAAGGGGTGTAGGGGTTGGAGGTGAGGAAAGAAAACACCTCTCCGGAAGAGAGGTGAAGGATTTCTTCCATCCTCATCTTCCAGAATATCCGGTCATGCCGGAAATCTGCCGGAATTGGCACCGCTACCGCGCATGCGGTTGGGTTGCCGAGGCATCATCGGGCCGGTCCCTCCGCCTCTCTGGATGAGTCGGCGATATCCGCCGCAGAATGCCCGGGATTCTATCACATCCATCACCTTCAGAACGCGCCGGGGAAGAACCCGGGATGAAAAACACCGTCCGCGCGTGTGCGCGGACGGTGCCCGGCAGATCCGGATGAGACGGCGAGTGAATCGCCGTTACTTCTTCTCTTCGACTTCCTTCGACCAGTTTTCCACGATCCGCCCCGCCGTATCGCGGGCGCCCAGGCCGAAGGCCAGCGCCGCGGCGATCCCGATCGTGCCCAGCAGCACGCCGAAGGCGATCGTGATGACTTCCGCGGCCACCCCCAGCTGGGAGAGCGACATGGCGGCGATCAGAATCAGGATCGCCACCCGGGCCAGGTTCGCCAGCAGGTTCGCCCGGGCGCCGCCGGCGGCCAGAATCGCCTTGTGGGCCAAGTTGGCGAGGTATAAGCCGATGGCGAAGATCAGCAGGGCCACCAGCACCTGCCCGCCGAAGGCCAGGATCGCCGCCAGGATGGTTGCCAGGAACTCAAAACCGAGCAAGCTGGAGGCTTCGATCGCCGCCAGCAGGATCACCGCCGCCAGGACGATATATCCGGCGACCTCCGAGAGCGAGCGTTCACTCTTGGTATCCGGAAGACGCAACCCCAGGATCTCGGGAACCCGGTCGAAACCGACCCCCGCCAGCAAATTGGTCGCCAGGACCGACACCAGGCGGCCCGCGACGTATGCGATGATCAGCACCAGGGCGGCGCCGAACAGCACCGGGATCGCGTTCATTACCGTCGTCAACATGGTGATCGCCGGTTTGGAGATCGCCTCCACGCCCAGCGCGTTCAGGGCGGTGATGACGGTGGGAATCAGGATCAGGACGTAGACGATCGTGCCGATGATCTGGGACATCGGCTGGGTCCCGTCATTGATTCCCACTTGCTTGCCGATCGAATCGATGTTGGTGGCCGCCAGGAGATTGGTGACGATCTGGCGCACGATGCGGGCCAGCAGCCAGCCGGCCAACAGGTAGATCGCCGCCGTGAAGATGCTGGGGACGGCGCCCAGAATGGAGTTCACCACGCCGGT
Organism: Anaerolineales bacterium; assembly: GCA_046260075.1. Lineage (GTDB taxonomy): Bacteria > Chloroflexota > Anaerolineae > Anaerolineales > RBG-16-64-43 > JAFGKK01. The sequence goes on from JBJYXS010000159.1 coordinate 2,728, forward strand.
CACCGGCTCGACCAGCCCCTCCAGCTCCAACACGCTCAATACCGCCGGAAGGAACAGCAGCAGCACCAGCCAGAACATCCCGTTGGCCAGGGCTTCTGCGGTGCTGGTTTTGGGCTGGACCTGGGCCTGCGTCGACAGACGTTCCTCCAGCTTCGTCAACCGGAGGGTCCGCAGGACGATCGATTTTACGATTACGGCGATCACCCAGGCGATCAGGATGATCACCAGCGCGCCGAGCAGTTTCGGCGCCGCCAGAGTGATCTGGGTGAGCATGGCGTTCAATGGCTCGGCCACCGCCGGCAATTGAACGATCTGCAGGAACGCCACCAGCACGAACAGCAACAACAGGTAAAAAACGGCGCTGGATATCCACTTCTCGATATCCGGTCGTGCTTGCGTCCCTTCCTCGCCGATTACGCCGACCAGACGCTCGTTCAGCTTCACGCGCTTCAGCAGGTTGCGCACGATCGCCGAGACGATCAGCGCGATGAGCCAGCCAACGAACAGAAGGCCGATGCCGGCCAGCAGGCTTAATACATCCCCCCCGATCAGGTCGATGAGATCTTGCCAGATTTGATCCACGTTTACCTCCTCTATTGGGCGGTTCTGTGACGGGGTTACACTCCGGATTCCCAGGACGGTCGATGCTGCTCCATTAAAAACCCGGCAGGGCCGTCATAGTTCCACCAATTTATCGGATTCCACGGAAAAAGCCTGTTTCACCGCCCTGGTTATTGTTTTGTACCATATTGGGTCTCCTTTTTTCAACAATTCCGCCCGGCCAGATAGTACAATTATTCACATGGCCGATCACAATCCGCGGTTTTATTTTAGAATCGCTTTCCTGCTCAGCCTGTTCACCATCGCGGCCAACATCCTCGAAGGGCTGGTATCGACGGCGCTCGGCGCCCGGGACGAAACCCTGGCGCTGTTCGGGTTCGGAGTGGACAGCTTCATCGAGGTGATCTCAGCCGCAGGGATCGCCCACATGATCCTGCGCATCCGGCGCAACCCGGATTCGCCGCGTTCGGGCTTCGAGGCGACGGCCTTGCGCGTCACCGGCACGGCGTTCTATCTGCTGGCGGCCGGGCTGGTGCTCGGTGCGGCAGTCAACCTGCTCGCCGGACGCGCCCCGCAGAGCACCCTGTGGGGGGTGGTCGTATCGCTGATCTCGATTTCCGTAATGACCGGTCTGGTGGCCGCCAAGCGTTTCGTGGGAAGGCGCCTTCGTTCCGCGCCGATCCTGGCCGACGCAAACTGCACGATGGTCTGCATCTACATGTCGATCGTCCTGCTTGCGTCAAGTGCGCTCTTCGAATTGACCGGTTTCGGGCTCCTCGACGCCTTCGGCGCGCTCGGACTGGCGGCTTTTTCCTTCCGCGAGGGCCGGGAATCCTTCGAAACCGCGCGCGGCACATCCTGCGCCTGCGAGGCCGCGTGACCGCCCGGCCCGCGATCCGCGCCGTGGTGCTCGACATGGACGGCCTGATGCTCGACACCGAGGG
>JBJYXS010000160.1:0-5205 GCA_046260075.1 Anaerolineales bacterium
GTCGACGACGCGATGCGGATGAGCCCGCGCTGGCTGATCGTCGGCGAGGTGCGCACCGGCGACGCGGCCATGTCGCTGTTCCGGGCCCAGATGTCGGACCATCCCGGCCTGTCGACCTTCCACGCCGAGGGGCCGGAGGAGACCGTCTTCCGCCTCTCGGTGATCATGTTCGCGGATTTGCAGGTGCAGATGCCGGCGGCGCGGTCGATATTTTGCCAGGCGGTCGACGCCGTGGTCCAGGTCGGCTGGGCGGAGGGCCGCCGAGTTCTGATCGGAGTGTGGGAAGTTGGCCGCGAGATGCAAAAAGGCGAGGTCATCTTCCGCCGGCTGTACGCCCGCGGCGATCCGGAAATGCAGCCGCTGGAGAGGAGGTAGGCGGCAGTGGACCCGTCTGTGTTGAGACCCTTCATCGCCGGCGGCGCGCTGGCGTTCGCCGTCTTCTACTTCTTCCGCCTGCTGACGCAAACCCGCCGCCCCGGCGGCCGGCTGGCCCGCTTCGCCGGGCCGAAGGCCGAGCGGGCCGCCGCCGATACGGGTTCCCGCAGCCACAAGATCCGACTGGTCTTTTCCTCCTTCGGCCTCGACGTGGCGGGCAACGAGACCGCCGCCTTGCTGCTGGCCTGGCTGGGAGCGGGGACGGTCATCGCGCTCATCCTGCTGATCGTCGGCGCGCCGCTGTTGATGGTCCCGGCCGCCTACGCCGCGGCCTGGTTCCTGGCCGATTCGCAGCTCAACGGAGCCTGGATAAAACTGCGGCACGGGATCGAACGCGAGATCCCGGTCTTCCTCACCCGCCTGGCCTCGACCGTGCAGATCGAATCCAACGTGCTCGAGGCGGTCCATGAAGTGACGGATACGCTCGATTCGAAGGGCCCGCTGAGGGAATGGATGCGGCGCTTCATCGCCCGCTGCCAGGCCGGCGGGGCGCAGGCCCTGCGGGAGATACTGCCCGAGGCGCAGGCGGTTTCGACCAGCCTGGGGATCGCCGTGTTCGAGATCGGCCGGCTGTGGGAGACCGGCGGGCCGGGCTACGTGAAGGCCTTCGCCATGGCGGCCGAAAACATCGGCGACGCGCTGAAGGCCCGCGCGCTGGCCCACGCCAAGGGCGACGGGGCCAAGAGTTCGATCCGCATGATCGTGCTGGCGCTGCTGGGAGTGATGGTCTTCCTGTTCGCCACGCCGCAGTTCGCCGCCGCCATGCAGGATCCCGCCGTCCAGATCCTCTACGCCTTCATCCTGGGCTGGATGTTCTTCGGCTGGTCGATGATCGATTCGATCATCGAGGGAGCGGTTTAGGGCTGTCCCCTCCTCCTCTCCCCCGGCCCTCCCCTCCTCCCCGTACTACGGGGAGGAGGGGAGGGTGCAGGGGTGGGGAGGAGAGGACAGGAAAAAATCGAAATGGACATTTCTCCTCTCCAATCCTTGCTCCAATCCTCCACCGTGCAGCTGATCGCGGTGATGGCGGCGGCCGCCGCCGCGGCGCTGCTGGTCTATGCGGTCACCGCTTCGATGAGCGTCGAAGGATCCGCTTCGCGCCGCCTGGGGCGGTTCGCCGGCACGGTCCCGCCCGGGCTGACCGAGGAGGTCGGCGGGACGGTGTTGCGCCTGTCTCGGCGGGATGCGGGCGGGCTGCGGGGCAACCTGGATTGGGCCCAACTCGGCGGGCACTTCGCGGGCTGGGGGCCGGATACGGTGATCGGCCGCTGCGCGATCTGCGGCGGCGCGGCGGCGCTGGGGTTTTTCGTCGCCGATCCCGGCCATTGGTTGATCGCGCTCGGGGCCGGGGCGCTGGCCGGGTGCTATCCGGTATTGCAGGTGAACGGCCGGGCCGACGACGTCAAAAAGCAGGTGGCGCGCGAGGTGCCGGAGGTGGCCGCGCTGGTGGCGGCCGAGCTGGCGGCCGGCAACGCGCCGGATACCGCCGTCGAGCGCGCCGCGCAGCTGCCCGGCCCGCTGGGCAAACTCCTCGCGCGCGCTCTGGCCGAATCGCGCTCCAGCGGACGGCCGCTCTTTTCGCGCAAGCCCCTGCGCGGAACCCTGGTCGAACTATTGCTCGCTTCGGGACTCTCGCAGCTGACCGCCTTCGGAGCCCAGCTCGACCTGGTGGCCGCCAAGGGCGTGGCCGGCGCCGAGATGATGGCGGATATTTCGCGCGCCGTCTCGCGCGAATATTTCGAACAGGTGATGAGCGCGGCTGAACGCCTGGAGGGGAATTTGGTCGTGCCGTCGTCGGTGTTCTTCTTTCTGCCGTTCACGCTGGCGGTCCTGCTGCCGGTGATGACGGCGTTTTCAAGCGCATTTTAGGCCTCACCCATACCCCCCTCTCCTGGCGCCTGCCCTCGCGAAGCGGGGGTATGCCAGGAGAGGGGCCGGGGGTGAGGAGAGGAGAGAGGAGAGGGGGATGTTTGCATTCAAAAACACATGGTTGCCGGAACGGTCCGCCGGTTTGCTGCGGCGGAGCGCGGCGGCCTGGATCAAGATCGCTCTGTATGCCGGGCTGGCGTACGTCGCGCTGTTCGTGGATATCGCCCCCTGCTGGGGGGCGTGCGTCGAGTGGCAGCTGACCACCCATTGCGCCAATGGAACGGTCGAATACTGCCGCACTGCTTCTCCCGATTGCGCCGACTGCTACCTTATTCCCCAATGTGGTTTTAGTGGATGGACTTCACGCAGCTGCGATTGCTACGCCTGGTCGAATCCGGATTCGCTGTCGGTCGGCGGTAATATTTCCTACGATGCGTGCGGCGTGGAGGGCTGGTGCCGCGGCGGCGCGACGCTGACCCTGAATGCCGTCGACGGAGCCTCGCCCCCGCACGATGTGCACATCTTCAGCTCGCCCGGCAGCTCGTTTGCCTTCGACTGCGGATGGGGGACCAATCCCTGCCACCAGGACCTGCCGGAGGGGACGGGGACGGTCCTGTATCAGGCCGAATGTTCCGGCGGCCTGGTCACCGATCCACCGGGTTCGCTGGCCTGGAAGCTCGACCTCGGCGCGCCGTTCCTTTCCTATTCGCTCGGCGGCGGGACGGCCGGGGAAAACGGCTGGTACCGCGGCGGCCCGGTGCAAATGAGCTGCGCGGCCGACGATTCGCTCAGCGGGATCCCCTCCGGCGGGCTGACCTACGGCGCGCAGACCGCAACCGGAGACGGAACGCACACCCTGTCCTGCACGGCCGTCGACCGGGCCGGCAACATCGCCGAGGCTTACGCCGTGGTGAGTATCGACGGCACGCCCCCGGCGATCGAAGGCGCGCTCGGCGGGGGAACGCCGGGCGCGGGCGGCTGGTACCTCGCCGGGCCGGTGGATCTGACCTGCACGGCCACGGATGCCGTCAGCGGCGTATCCGGCGTGCTCTACGGGCGGATGACCGCCGCCTCGGATGGAATGACCGTCCTCGATTGCGCGGCGGACGATAACGCCGGCAACTCCTCTTCCTATTCAACCAGCGTCTCAATCGACGGCGTTCCCCCCACCGGAACGTTCCGCTTCGCCGGAACGTATTGCCAGGGCGGCTGGTACAACTCGCCGGTCCTGGTAAGCCTGGAGGCCGCCGACGGGCACAGCGGGCCGGCCGGGGGTTCGTTCGCGCTCGACGGGGTGGATTGGTCCGCGGATCGAACGGTGGGGGATGGCGTGCACGCCCTCTCCGGAGTCGTCCACGACGTCGCCGGGAACAGCGGCTCCGTGGCCGCCGAACTCCGCGTGGATACACTCCCGCCCGCCACCGTGTGGAATATTGATCCGGAGGAGTGGATCCGCGGAGAGACCGTCCTGGCGGGGACCTCGTCGGACGCCGTCTCGGGGATCGCCAAAGTCGAGCTTTCCTTCGACGGCGGCCTGACCTGGGTTACGGCCGGGGGCGGCGCAGATTGGTCCTTCGACTGGGATACCGCCGACCCGGAGAACCCCGTCGCCGACGGCGAGGTCTTCCTTTACGTCCGGGCGACCGACAAGGCCTGCAATCCGGAAGATCCCAAGGAACTGACGGTCTCGGTCGACAACACGCCGCCGGATCTTTCGATGAAAGATACGCTCATCCTGATGGGCCGCACAGCTTCCTTCCAGGCGGAAGACGGGGGATCCGGGATCGCGTCGGTGCGGGTGACGATCTCCGGAAACGGGATCGAGCCGAGGGTGGAGGAGATCGCCGCGCAGGGCGGACGGATGGAATTCGCATGGGACGGTCATGACGGCCGTGCGGACGCGGCCCCCTTCGGGGCCTACGAGGTGCTGCTCGAGGCGTGGGACCGGGCGGGCAACCGTTCCGCCGTCACGGGAACCTGGGTCCGGCCGTTCCCCCGGGCGCCCGAAGAACCGATCGTTCCGGTGAACGATCCGATCGACGGCGGCGGCTTGCCCGCGATCGTGACCGGCCGGGATGCCTTCGGCGGGGAAGCGGGGGCTGCGGTCCCCCGCGGGCTGCCGCTCTGGTCTTTGCTGTTGCCGATGGGGGCGCTGATGGCCTGGCTGGCGGGCAGCAACGTCGCCCTGGCCCGCGACGGGCGCTGGAGCGAACTTCGGGCGATCGGGGCGGCGCTGGAAAACTATCGCGAACGGAGCAACACATATTGCGAGGAGGAGGGAGAAGATGATTGACGCGTCCGTGCTGTACATCATCGAAGCGATGTTCGCGGCGGCGGTGGTGCTCGTGGCGCTGCTGGCCGGGCTGATCACGGTCGGCCTGGAGCGCCAGCGGCGCGAACTGGGCGAGATCCGGCGGCAGGTGGAAAAGTGGGCCGAGGAGGATCTGGAGGTTAAAAGAATCCGCTTGGCGCCGAAGGTGAAGGTACCGGACCCCAAGGCCTGGGTGGATACCTGCGCCGCGCGGGCAATGGGCGCCGAGCCGGGGATCGAGCGGTTCCCGGTGGAAACGGCCTACGGCGAACCGAGGGTCCTGGCGGGCGAGGATGCGGAAGGTCGGCGCTACCTGCTCTCGGCCACCACGCCCGAGGCGATCCGCCGCATCCCCATTCCCGGCCGCTGGCCGTGGGTGCGTTCGCGCCTGAGCCGCTACGCCGACCACCGGCACCCGCTCGTTCCGCTTTCTGGGCGGATCGAAACCTATCAGCTTTCCACCCTCAACTGCGGGATCGCCTTCGATCTCGAAGCCGCCCAGGTCTGGAAGCGCCATACCGGAGAAGAGCTTAAAATGAAGGAGCTCTGGCTGTATGTCCTGCCGAGGGGATAAGGCTGTCCCCTCCTCC
>JBJYXS010000160.1:5305-7573 GCA_046260075.1 Anaerolineales bacterium
CCATGCCGAGATGGCCGCGGCGGCCGTGGTCGTGGTGCTGGCTTCGGAACGCCGGCACCTCAGGCAGAAGGTGCTGGAGACGTTCATCCTCGTCGCGGGCGTGGTCGTCCTGGGTTGGATCATGTTCAGCGTGGGGATCTTCCAGACGACGGGGATCATCGGGATGCTCGTTTTCTGGGCGGCCTGGGAGCTGCGCCGGATCGGCGGGGCGGATGCGATGGTGCTCATCACCTGCCTGCTGATCTGGCCGGGGATGGAATTCGTGTATGCCTATCTGCTGGCCGGGCTGGGGTGGTCGGTCGGGGTGCGGATCCGGGAGGGGGATTGGCTGAAGGGGCATCAGGTGCCGGGTTTGGCGATCGTCTTTACCGGGGCGGTTCTGTTCCTGATGTACACGGCTCTGAACGTCATCTTCTAGCGGCTGCGGAAAGGTAATCGGTCCGGGTCCGGTTCCGGCCGGCTTCGAACCGGGGCGGCCGGAATTCGGAATATCAAAACACTAGGGGAGGGATCATGTTCAAGGATATCCGGGGAGCATCCATGGCGGAATATGCGGTCATCGCGGCGATCGTCATCGCGGTCGCGGTGATCGCCTTCGGCACGCTGGGCGGCAAGATCGTGGCCTCGATCAACAAACTGACGGGCGGCAGCGAGAGCTCCTGGTAGGGCGGGAGGGCTGGGAGGTTGTTCGCACCCGGCCGAGCAAACTTCGAATAAGGTGTGATGCCGCGGTACAGATCCTGAAATCCGGACGAGTCCGGCCGGTTTGCTGATATCACCCATAATTGCTAAGCGACGGGCGGAATGCCGAGCCCGGACGTGGAAGTACTTTGCTCTCTAGCGATCATTCCCCATTATTTTTTCATGGACACCTCGGCACCTTTGTACAGCCTTGCCATCATGGAAGAGTAAATTCTCCCGGGCAGCCGGAAGGATCAAAGCGAGTTGGGTGGCTACTCTTCCCGTTGGGAAGGAAATAATTAGGGTATTACGATGTCATATGTCCAAATATTGTTTCGATAGAGAGAAACCTCCCACTTTTTCCGTATGTTGTTAATGAAAGAAGTCCTGCCGGGAGAGTTTTCCTCGGGCGGGCAGATCTAATTTTCGGGTTTTACGGCATTGTGCAAAGCGCTTGAAAATGGGTCCGGAGAAAAAGCAATGCGATTCCTTATGTATGATAGTCTCATCATTAACACCAAAATGCCGCCCCATGAAGTACGGCGAATAATAGGCGATTTGGTGGAACAAAAACGCTGGATTTGGCGGTGGAACCCGACCAAACCGTTCCGTGGAGAAATCCGGGAAAATACCTTCAAGATGTATAAGGCAATTCGTTACAGGAATTCATTCCTTCCCATAGTCTGTGGCGAGATCCTGACGTGTCATGCGGGAACCATGGTCCGGATTATCATGCGACCGTGCGGATTTACCATTGCATTTTTATGTGTGTTTATCGGAATGATGTGCTTTCAGATACTTGATGGTTTGGGAGATTGGATACTCTACGTCGCGAAAATCCAACCATTGGATTATGCATCAATGGATAGGTTGCTTTTTGGAATGGCAGGTATGGGCTTAATTTATCTCTTTTCTTTATGTGGGTATAAATTCGAGTCCATCAGAGCCAGATCACTTTTGTATGAAAAAATGAAATCTTACGATTCTTCCGCCGAACTTGCGTTTCGCGACAAGCTGTTGGGATTGAGCGGCAAACAAATCGCCGGCCTTGTTCTCTTGGCCGGGTCATGTTCGATTGTCCTTGCCGTATTGGTGAAAATACGTATCAACTGATCCTTTATCGTGCCCGGAGTGTTTTCCATTGATTGTCGGCGGGAGGTTTTACCCAGGAATCGGAGCGTCACGGTGAGAGGTCTTAATGCGAAACGGATCGGCCCAGCCCGCTCTCTCCGGTCCGACCATGTGTTTTTCGGATTTATGTGAAGTATACTGATCCCAATGGAATACGATCGGATGGAGGAGCCGATCCGGTATCGTCGATCGGGCGGCTGAGGAGGACGACATGCTGAAATGCGACAAGTGCGGCGCGGACATTCCGGAAGGATCCAACTTCTGCCCGAATTGCGCGGATGCGGTGACGGAAGCGGATTTGATCAAGGAGCTGCCGCCCAAGCCGTCCGCCGAAAAGCATCAGGCCGCCGAATCGAAGCGCATCTATTTCGTCTGCCCGAAGTGCTTCGCGACATTCCGCCTGGCCGTCACCATGTCGGAATCCAATCTCGGCGAAGCTTGCCCCGCCTGCCACAG
>JBJYXS010000161.1:0-3428 GCA_046260075.1 Anaerolineales bacterium
CTGCTGGATGTCCGCCTCGCCGTAGTCGCGGCCGAATCCCCAGATCATCCGTTCGCCCCACGACCAGGCGCCAATTCCCATCGGCGGAATCTTCAGCCCGCTGTTACCCAGCGGGATCTGCTGTGGCGTCATGGTATCCTTCAGCGGTCGAGAAGAACATCCGCCTATTATAAGACCAACGCCCGGTGATACACTTTCCGCGGAGGATGGATCATGACCCTGGGGAAAATGGTATTCCTTAGTTCGGGGGAAACGTCGCAAACCGGCGGCCAGGTGTTCCGCAATATCGCCGCTTCCCTTCCCAAGGGCTTCCGGGTATCGGTTCTGGAAACGCCGGCCGGTTTCGAACTGAATTCCGCGGAGGTGGCTCAGCGGGTGGCGGATTCGATCCTGCTGCGGATGGGCGATTTGGCGCCGCGAATCGACGTGATCCCGGCCCGCCGCAAGGGGACGCCGTTCAGCCCGGATTCCCCCGAGGTGGCGGAAAGGCTGCAGACGGCGGATTTGATTTTCATGGGCGCCGGCAGCCCGACCTATGCCGTGCGGCAGTTGCGTGACAGCCGGACATGGCGGACGATGCTCGCATGCTGGCAGCAGGGAGCCGCCTTGGTAATGGCCAGCGCCTCCGCAATCGCCGCGGGTAAGTATGCGCTGCCGGTGTACGAGATATATAAAGTCGGAGAAGAACCGGACTGGAAGCCCGGATTGGATCTGCTTGGACCGCTGGGATGGAAGCTGGCCGTCGTCTCGCACTGGAACAATACCGATGGGGGGGAGGAGTTGGATACCAGCCGATGCTTCATCGGCCGCGAGCGGTTCGACGGGTTGCGACGTTTGCTGCCCGCCGACGTGGTGGTGCTCGGTCTGGACGAACATACCGCGGCGATCCTGGATTGGGATTCCCGGAAGGCATCGGTGGAAGGGAAGGGGAAGATAACCATCATACGGGACGGCCGGGAAACAGTGCATGCCGCAGGGTCCGCGTTCGCATTGGAGGAATTGGGCGCTTACCGCCTTCCCGCGGAACCCTTCGGTGTGGAAAGGGAATGTTGGGAAGATATCCGCATGCGGCGCGCCGCCGATCGGGCGGAGCCGGTTCCCCCGCCGGAATTATCGGAGCTAATTGCGGCTCGCGAACAAGCCCGGAAGAACGGGGATTTTGTGAAAGCCGATGCGTTGCGCGCGGATATCGAACGCCTGGGCTGGAAGGTGATGGATACGCCGGACGGACCGATGGCCCGGCCGGACCGATAGGTTGACGGTCCCCCGTTGGCTGGCTATAATCACCGGACAAAACGGGCAACATGCGGGTGTGGCCAAGTGGTAAGGCACTTGCTTCCCAAGCAAGCATTCGCGAGTTCGAATCTCGTCACCCGCTCTCCAGGAATCGATCCTATACAGAAATAGGGTCGATTTCTTTTTTCCTTGCCATGCCATTCTCCCGTTCCGCATAAAAAAGATCAACCTATGCGCAATTGGGGTTGATTTCTTCTGTTAATGGATTCCCCGGGAGGATGAATTCCTTCAAACCGGAAGTCCATGAAGGGCGCCATGCGGGGTATTGCGGGTCCGGCGCGGATTCAGAAGCTCATCTGTCTCAAAACGGTAACATCGGGAATGAGGAATGAACGGTTATTTTGAAATGTGGTTACAAAAACGAAACAGTATGTACCGCGAAGAATACCTATACTGAAAATGGCTGAGGAACATCGTTGCCCGCATATCCTTGTAGCAGTGCATCTCTTCGGATCCATACTGTACGCATATACCGAACAAGTAAAGGGGAGGAAAAATGATCAACAGAAGCAATAAGCCCTCTGGGCATGCCGTGCGATGGTTCGCCATCCTGACGGCGGTTCTTGTCCCTTTGGGATTGGTGCTGGTTGTGCAGCGAAGCGTCGGCCGTGCGGAATCGATCGATCCATCCGCGGATCGGAATCGCAATGAATCGGTGGAAGACATCGATCCCGCTGGGATGGCCGGGCGGATAGGCGGAAAACGGCCTTCCCGGAAGCCATGGAGGCCGCGGAAGAAGCCGCCGAGACGGAAGAAGACCCCCACGGCGACCATGAACTGGACGGTAACCCCAACGGCGCAATCGACAAACACGGTAACCCCGACATCGCCGGTTGACGTCACATCGACGCCGACGGTGAATGCTACGTCGACGCCGCCCTCTGAGCCGTCCCGGACGGCGACCAAAACCCGGACAACCGTCCAAACGCCGACAAGGCCAAACACACCGACACCGTCCGCACCGTAATGCATCCGGCGGGATGCCGGATGTTGTCGCGATGACCGCGGGAAGGCGGGACTCCCTCAGCTGAATATCCGGACGGCGCACGCCGCGGTTCGATGGCGCGCGCCGTCCGGTCATTCCTGATGCGGTCCGTCAACAGACAGACAGAAGAAACAAAGACCCGGATTGCGCGGATATCAAACGCGTTGCGAGGGAAAATATTACAGGGTGTCTTCCCCTGCAATACCTGTTCCCGTCTATCCATTCTGCGTGATGTATCTCCCCTCTATTTGGGAAATGGAGGAATTGCCCGCGTCGCAGCTTGTTCCCCCTTGACACTAGAACAAATGTTCTGCATACTGTGGGCATGGACGATGAACGCAGGCTGGATGTTCCGCAGCCCGCGCCGGCCGGGCTGGCCGCGCTGTACGGGCCGGAGGCCGTCCCGCTGGCGCTGGCGCTGACCGCGCAGATCGCGCTGCAGCGGCCGGTGTGGGTGATCGACGGCGGCAACCGCTTCGACGCGCTGTGGCTGGCGGAGTACGTCGCCCGCGGCGGAAACGCGCCCGAGCCGGTCCTGGCGCGGATCCGCATCTCGCGCGCGTTCACCTGCCACCAGATGGCCGAGCGCATTCTCTCGCTGCCTCCCCAGGCCGCTCCGCTGGTGATCCTGCACCTGCTGGATACGTTCTACGACGAAAACGTGCCGATCACCGAGGCGCGCCGGCTGCTGAACGCGCTCTGGCTTCCGATCCGCCGCCGCAGCCGCAGCGTCCCGGTGGCGATAACGCTGCGCCCGCCGCGATCCGAACGCGTCGCGGACCGCGAAAGTTTCTATTCCGGGATCCTGCGCCGGGCCGACCGGCGCGTGGGGCCGGAGCGGGAGGACGGGCCGCCGGCCATGCTCCCGCTTCCCGGTTTCGACTCGTACGGGCTACTACAGGCGGATCCGGGCACAAAGACGGATCGGGATTTTCGGCATCCGCTTCCGCCGTTGACGGACGACCCCACCTCCTCACCCCGCCTTCGCCCCGAGAGAACGCCGGGGCTTCGGCACCCCTCGCCTCCTTCCCTTAAGGGAAGGAGGCGAGGGGCAGGGGGAGAGGAGGTTGGGTCAGCACACGGAGGTTGATCCATGGGACGGACCCTGGTTTCCATCACCCAGCAATTGGCGCAGGCCGAGCAGCGC